>CAINDZ010000630.1 GCA_903847545.1 uncultured bacterium
CACGGCGGCAAGGACTACCGCGTCGTCGACACGCAGGGCCTCAGCACGTTCACGGCGCTGCGCCGCAAGGGCGTGCCGGCCCGCCTGCTGTACTTCCCGGACGAGAACCACTGGGTGCTGAAGCCCCAGAACTCGATCCAGTGGCACGACGAGGTCATGGGCTGGCTGAAGCGCTGGACGAAGTAGGGGCCCAGAAGCAGAGGTACCAAGACATGAGGATGAACGACAGGATCGTCTTCATCACCGGAGCCAGCGCCGGCATCGGCCAGGCGTGCGCCGAGGCTTTCGCGGCCGAGGGCGCGCGCCTGGTCCTGGCGGCCCGGCGACGGGACAGGCTGCAGTCCCTGGCCGCCCGCCTGCATGAGGCGCACGACACCGAGTCGCTGCTGGTCGAGTTGGACGTGCGCGACCGCGAGGCCGTGAACGCCGCCGTGGCCGGCCTGCCGGCCGCCTGGGCCGACGTCGACGTGCTGGTCAACAACGCGGGCCTCAGCCGCGGGCTGGACCGCGTGCAGTCGGGCAGCCACGTCGACTGGGAAGAGATGATCGACACCAACGTCAAGGGACTGCTCTGGCTCACCCGCGCGGTGCTGCCGGGGATGGTCGCCCGCGACCGCGGCCACGTCATCAACGTCGGCAGCATCGCCGGCCACCAGATCTACCAGGGCGGCGCCGTCTACTGCGCCACCAAGTTCGCCGTCCGCGCGCTCTCGCACGGGCTCCGGCTGGACCTGGTGGGCACGCGCGTGCGCTGCTCGACGGTGGACCCGGGGATGGTGCAGACGGAGTTCAGCGAGGTGCGCTTCCGCGGCGACCAGGACCGCGCCGCGGCCGTGTACCGCAACTTCCCGCCGCTGCAGCCGGCCGACATCGCCGACGCGATCGTCTACTGCGCGACGCGGCCGCCCCACGTGGTGGTGCAGGACATGGTCCTGATGCCGCAGGACCAGGGCGCCGTCTACCTGTCGCACCCCCGCGGGATCGACTGAGCGGGCAACGCCGGACAAGCGAACGGCCGCGCCTCCACCGGGAAGCGCGGCCGTTCTTTTCGTTCCCCTGCGCCTACAGCGCCGAGTCGATCTCGAGGACTTCCCACGTGCGCTTGGCGCCCTCTTCGCCATAGGTCACCTTGTCGCCCACGCGCGCGCCCATGAACGCCTGCGCCAGCGGCGCCTGGTAGTTCAGGACGCGGTTCTCGACGTCGGTGTCCCACGGGCCCAGGAACGTGTAGGTCTCGTCGGCGCCCGACTCGATCTGCATCACCCGGACGCGCGTGCCCACGTTGACGAAGCCCGTGACGGACATGTCGTGGCTGATCATGCGGGCGGCCGACAGCTCGCTCTCCAGGCGCGCGGCGCGGCTGGCCAGCTGGTCGCGCTTCTCCAGCGCGGCCGTGTACTCGGAGTTCTCGCTGAGGTCGCCGTGCGACGCGGCCTCGCCGATCTGCCGGGCCACCTCGGGGATCTCCACCTGCACGATGTGGTTGAACGCGGCCTCGGTCTTGCGCAGGCCGCTCTCGGTCGTGTAGATGGCGCTGGCGTCCTGCCACTCGCGCGTGGCCTCGATGAAGATGTCGGCGAACCGCGCGCGCAGGTAGCCCAGCAGCTGGGTGCGCTGCGCCGGGGTCAGGCCGGCGTTCTCCTCGATGACCTTCTTCAGGCGGATCGCGTCGGCGCGGTTCGCCTGCTCGAGCAGCGCCAGCAGCGGCCGGCTGTTCTGCACGGTCAGCGAGGCGCGGGCAGCCTCGAGCACCTTCAGGTGCTTCTCCTCCATCGACATGCCGTAGAGGCGGCCGCTGCCGTCCAGCAGCGCGAACATGGCGTCGGCCACGCGCGTCACCGTGAGGTTCGACTGCGCCGACATGAAGGCGGTCGCCTGGTTCGAGCCGTGCATGGAGCGCCACGCCCAGCCCAGCAGCTCGGGGCTGGCCGTCGGCTTGTCCAGCGCCTGGCCCAGCGCCGTCGCCAGCACCTCGTGCTGGCCGGCCTCGAGCAGCGCGCGCGTGATGGTCTCGCACAGGCGGCGGCCGGTGCGCATGAGCACCGCGGCCCACACCGAGCCCCAGCGGTCGGGCATCGCCTCGCGCAGGTAGGTCAGCACCCGCATCAGCAGGTTCTCGGGCAGCTCCTGGCAGAGCAGGCCGGGATCGCCGATGCGCTCGAGCACCTGCACGGCCGCCCGCGGGTTCGGCTTGGCGACGGCCGCGCCGCGCGCCGCCATCTCGGCGTGCAGGGCCAGGCCGGCCAGCGCCAGCGAGGGGTTCTCGGTCAGCTGCGACACGGCCACCTTCGCGGCGCCGTTGCCC
This sequence comes from uncultured bacterium, assembly GCA_903847545.1. Taxonomy (GTDB): domain Bacteria; phylum Krumholzibacteriota; class Krumholzibacteriia; order LZORAL124-64-63; family LZORAL124-64-63; genus CAINDZ01. Next base: position 2,306 of record CAINDZ010000630.1, read on the forward strand.
AGGTGCACGAGCAGGGCCTCGTCGATGGCCTCGTTCTCACCGCCGCGCTCGCCGCGGTTCAGCTCGTCCAGCAGTCCCAGAACCTTCAGCAGCTTCTCCTGCGGCGTCTTCGCGAAGTCGAACTCGCGCCGCATGCGGTCCTCGAAGCGGTCGGCCTGCCGCAGCATCCGGAAGCTGGGCTGCGAACCGTCGGACATGCCGATCATCGGGTCGCGCTTGAGGGCGGGCTTGGCGGTGTTCCACCAGTCCTTCCAGCCCTTCTCGTCCAGCAACTGCACCAGGTGACCCTTGAGGTCCTTGTACATGACGCGGCCCTCGCGGCTGGACTTCAGCGCCAGCTTCACGAAGGCGGCCGGGTCGTTCGCCGCCATCTCGCGCAGCTTCCCGGGCACGTACAGCAACATGGCGCCGAAGTCGTCGGCCGGCCGCGGCGACAGCTTCAGCACGCTGTCGGGGCCGTACTCGGCGCGACGATCTTGGAAGACCAGCGTCAGGCGGCCGTTGCGCGCCTCGACCTTCTCGACCATGCCCGGCACCAGGAACGATCGATCCAAAGCGAACGCGCCCGGCTTCAGGCGCGTGTACAGGTCGACCAGGACCAGTGCGGCATCAAGTTTGGGTTCGCGCTCCAGCAGGAGGTCGAACAGGTCGGGCAGCTCGGCGAAGTCCGGGTACTGGCCCAGGTACAGCTTGCGGGCGAGCTTGCTCAGGCCCGAGGCCGTCGGCTGCTGCACGGCGGCCTCGCGGACGGCGGCCAGCGCCACCTCGGCGCCCTTGTTCGCCTCGACCCACTCGACCAGCACGATCAGCATGCGCTCGGCGCGGGTCGGGGCGTTCTGGCGGCCGACCTGGCCGGCAATGGGCGCCAGTTCGCGCCACGTGTAGTCGCCGCGCGAGAGGGCCTCGGGCCACAGGGCCTCGAGCTTGTCGAAATCGCGGGCGTTGGCCAGCTTGCCAAGCTTGATCAGGGAAGGTCCGACGTTCTGGTCGTCGCTCATTCTCCGCCTCTGGGTTGGGGCGCCGCTTGTATCGTAGCCGCCCACAATAATCGATGGGGAGGCTGCGCGAAAGGCTGGCTGTCCCCCGTCACGGGGCCGCAGGGGCTGTTTCGGGGACAGTCCTCGCGCCTTTGGCGCTGCGGATAGTCCCCGAAACAGCCCCTGCGGCCCCGTGACGGCGCTCAGCAGACATTCGCGCAGCCGCCCCAGCGAGCGGGCGGCTGCGATCAAGTGGCCATTTCGCAAATAGTTAGGACGACGGGGCTATTTGACCATCGTCATCTTGGTGGTCTTGACCATCGCGCCCAGGGCGAAGCGGGTGATGTAGAGGCCGGCGGCGGAGGCCTGGCCGTTGTCGTCGGTGCCGTCCCAGGTCACCTCGTGGAAACCGGCCGTCCGCTGGGGCTCGAAGGTACGGACGTGGCGGCCGTCGATGGTGAAGATCTCCAGGCGCATCGGGTCGCCCGGGGCCACGCCGGCGGGCACGCCGTAGGTGATGCGCGTCTCGGGGTTGAACGGGTTCGGGTAGTTCGGCTGCAGGACGGCCGCCGGCGGCACGAAGCCGGTGTTCGGGCTGCTCTCGAAGAACACGGGGTCGGACCACTCGCTGAACGGCGACGGGTTGCCCTGCGCGTCGACGGCGCGCACGCAGATGCGGTGTACGATGTCGGGCTCCGCATCCAGCGTCCACACGGTGTCGGCCACGGTCGCGGCCAGCGCCTCGCCGTCGGCGCCGCGCAGCAGGTACACCTCGTAGAACGAGGGCTGTGTCAGGCCCTTGCTCGTGGGCACCGGGCTGGCCTTCCAATGGAAGTCCATCGACACGAGCTGCGCCGCCGCCGGGCCGGCCAGCCCCAGGAACAGGATGCAGAGGGCCAGGGTGGCCGCCGCCTGCTGGTGGATCCGCTGCCTCGTCACGAATGGTGCCTCCCGCCGATGTTGCATTTCCCGCTGTACGGGCGCGTTCTGGGCCGGTGGCTGCAATCGGGGTGCCAGCGCCTGCCGTGGCGGGCTCGCGCCAACCGATCAGGAATCATCAATGATGACAAGGGGTTATGAGGGCGCTGAAAGGCACTCCAGGGAATCGCGCGCCACGGGGAAGAATCGCCCGCCGCCGCACGGGCATCCTGCAATGGCGAGGTGGCGCGGCGCCCGGCGACCGGTCAGTCGGCGGGGCGGGTCGCGGGCGCGGTGCCCTCGTCCGGATCGGCAGCGAGGTCGACGGGGGCGCCGCTCCAGTCGAAGCCGGGATCCGCGTCGTCGTCATCGTCGGGCATCGCCGACAGGCGACGGCGCGTGC
>CAINDZ010000631.1 GCA_903847545.1 uncultured bacterium
CAGCCTGGCCAACACGACGACGAGCGGCCCGTACACCTTCCACGTCATCGACGCGCTGGGTGTCGTGCTGATCCTCAACGACGACACGACCGTGAAGGCCGACGTCAAGTATGACGACGGCAAGGCCGAGTTGCCGGCGCACGTCCGGGCCCCCGAGAGCAAGGGCGCCGCGGCGAACGCGATGGCCGCGATCCTGACGAACGCCGGCTGGGTGGTCACCCAGGAGGCAGCGGCCACGAGCGATCCCGCGACGTGGCCCGGCTACAGCTTCATCATCTCGTCGTCGGGCGCCAACACCGGGCCGGTGGCCAGCGCCACCTACCGGGCGGCGCTCGAGGCATACGTGGCCGCAGGTCACAAGCTGCTGATCGAGGGCGGCGAAGTGGCCTACGACGCGATCAGCTCGCCGGGCTACCCGACGTTCAAGGCGAACGTGGTGCACGGCGCGACCTGGAACTCCGACAACGCGGGGGCCCTGGTCGTCGCGACGGGCCAGGCGACGCACCCGCTGCTGACGACCCCGTTCGCCGTGACGGCGCCGCTGGCCGTCGGCTACACGGGCTACGGTGACGAGGACGCGTACACGGTGACGGGCGGCGCCTACGCCGTGCTGGGCACCACGAACTACCCGGCCAGCGCGGGCGTGTCGGTGTACGACAACACCCCGGACCCGGCCAGCGCGCAGATCGTCGACTTCGCGTTCAACTTCGCAGTGCTCACCAACCAGGTCGAGGCCGGGAAGCTGCTGCAGAACGCGGCGATCTACCTGACCACGCCCGAGGTCGGAGGCACCGCGAGCATCTCCGGCGAAGTCACGGTGGTCGGCGCCTCGAACCAGGGCGTGCTGATCACGGCCAACCCCGGCGGCTTCACCGCCCTGACGGACGTCGACGGCCGCTACAGCCTGACCAACCTGTACGCCAACACCTACACGGTGACGGCGACGCTGGCCGGCTTCGGCTCGGCGCCGCAGACGGTGACGCTGGCCGCGGGCCAGCACCTGACCGGCGTCGACTTCGGCCTGGGCCAGATCGTCAGCGACCAGTACTGCGCAAGCCCGGCCCTCGCGATTCCCGACAACAACGCGACCGGCGTCAGCAGCCAGGTCGTGGTCACCAACGGGGACATCCTCGTGGGCGTGACGTGCTCGGTGAACATCACGCACACCTGGAAGGGCGACCTTGCCGTCGAGCTGACCTCGCCGAAGGGCACCACGGTCCGGCTGCACAACCGGACTGGAAGCTCGACGGACAACATCATCGCGCACTACGGCGTGGACACGGCCGTCGACGGCCCGGGCGCGCTGGCCGACTTCAACGGCCAGCTGCCCATCGGTTCGTGGACGCTGCACGTGTGGGATGCGGCCGGCGGCGACGTCGGCACGCTGAACAGCTGGTGCCTGAACACGAAGGTCACCAACATCGTCGTGGCGAACGAGATGCCCGACCTGTCGGTCGCGCAGGGCGGCGGGCGTCCGCAGCTCAGCTGGACCTTCGCGCCGGGCACGGCGGACGGCTTCAACGTGTACCGCCGCGCCGAGAGCGGCCTGCGGACGCGCCTGAACACCGACCTGCTGGTGGGCCGCGACGGGCGCGTGGAATTCACGGACGCCGCGGCGAACTTCAGCGAGGGCACGCTGCTGTACTACTGCCTGGGCCTGGTCCGCGGCGGCACCGAGGTGGCCGTCAGCGACGAGATCCAGTACCGCGTGGGCGCCGGCTCGCTGCCGACCGTCTTCGCGCTGTACGGCAACTACCCGAACCCGTTCAACCCGCTGACGACCATCAAGTTCGACCTGCCGCGCAACGGCCACGTGGCGTTGCGGGTGTTCGACCTGGGCGGTCGTGTCGTGCGCACGCTGGTGGACGACAACCTAGATCGG
>CAINDZ010000632.1 GCA_903847545.1 uncultured bacterium
CAGCCTCCTCGGCCACGGACCCGGCGACCGGCGCGGCCAGCGTCGCGGCCAGGCGCGCCTGCGCCGCGGCCACTTCCTCGCTGGTCGAGGCGGCGTCAAAGCCCGTCGCGATGACGGTCAGCTGCAGCATGTCACCCATCGACTCGTCGTTGCCGTAGCCGAAGATGACGTGCGCCTGCGGGCCGGCGGCGTCCTGGATGAACTCCATCGCCTCGGCGGTGTCCTGCAGCCCGACCTCGCGGCCCAGCACGTTCACCAGCACGGCGCGGCTGCCGTGGATGTTGACGTTCTCGAGCAGCGGCGAGCTGATGGCCTGGCGCGCGGCCTCGACGGCGCGGTTCGGGCCCTCGGCCCGGCCGGTGCCCATCATCGCCTGGCCCATGTCCTTCATGACCGTGCGCACGTCGGCGAAGTCGAGGTTCACGTGGTCGTGGCGCGAGATGATCTCGTAGATGCCGCGCGTGGCCTCGTACAGCACGTTGTCGGCGATGCGGAAGGCCTCGCGCATGCTGGTGCCGGCGGGGACCACTTCCAGCAGCCGCTGGTTCGGGATGATGATGAGCGTGTCGACGGACTGGCGCAGCTCCTCGATGCCGGCGAGCGCCTGCTGCATGCGGACCGAGGCCTCGAAGCGGAACGGCTTGGTGACGATGGCGACCGTCAGCGCGCCCAGTTCGCGCGCCACGCGCGCAATGACCGGCGCGGCGCCGGTGCCGGTGCCGCCGCCCATGCCCGCGGTGACGAAGACCATGTCGGCGCCGGAAAGCGCGTCGCGAAGCTGCTCGAGGTCCTCCTCGGCGGCCGCGCGGCCGACGGACGGGTTGCCGCCCGAGCCGAGGCCCTTCGTGCGCTGGGCGCCGATCTGGAGGGTGCGATGCGCGGGGGAGTCGTGGAGGGCCTGGAGGTCCGTGTTCACCGCGAAGAATTCGACGCCAACCAGCCCCGCCTCGATCATCCGGCCGACTGCGTTGCCGCCGGCCCCGCCGACGCCCACGACCTTGATATCTGCCAGGCGATCGGTATTCAGGAGCCCGTTATCCTCGGCGAACTCAAACATCATGACCGCCCGCCTCCTCCTTGAGATGGGTCATGGCATCCGGCGGGCCGCGCTGCGCGGTATCCCTATGCCGCGCACAAGAATAGGCCGGCGCCGGTGCTGCGGGACTGTGGGTCGAAATGACGACCGGCCAATCCATTAACACACCCAAACGCCGACCTCAAGGAATTTTTTGATTTCAGGCTTCTGCGGCCATCTCCCGGGGTTGCGGGGCACGCCGCATCCGTCCGCGCAGGCGGTCGAGCCAGCGGCCGCGGTGCGAGGGTTCGTCGTCGACATAAAGGCTGCCCTCACCCACCGACAGCATCAGGCTCAGTCCCAGGGTGGTGGCCCACTGGCCGTCGGGCAGCGACGCGGCGCCCTTGAGCGAGGACGGCAGGTGCGCGCGCCGCACCTGCAGGTCCATGACCTCCTCGCACAGGTCGGTCGTGCCCTGGCAGCGGCTGCCGCCCCCGGTCAGCACGACGCCGGCCTTGAGCTGGGCCAGCTCGCGCGGGTCGCCGTGATCGCCCTTCACGCAGGTGAAGATCTCCTCCATGCGCGGCTCGAGGATGGCCGCGACCAGGCCCGGCGTCTCGGTCGGGCGCCGCTCCTCGAACAGCACGTCGATGGGCACCTGGTCGACCAGGCTGCGCAGCACCACGCCGCGCGTGCGCTTGACCTCCTCGGCCTCGTCGCGCGGGATGCGCAGGCCGTGCGACAGGTCGCTGGTCAGGTGCCAGCCGCCCAGGCCGACGGTGCCGCACGAAACCAGCGCGTTCTTGCGGTAGACGGCCCAGTTCGTGGCGTGGCCGCCCACGTCGATGAGCATCACGCCCTCGGTGCGATCGCGCTGCGACAGCAGCGCCGTCGAGGCGGCGATGACGTCGATGGCGTCGGTGACCGGCTTGTATTTCGCGGAGATGATCGCGTTCTCGATGTTGTGCAGCACGCTGCGCGAGCCGGTGATCAGGTGGGCCTGCATCTCCAGCTGGCTGCCGACGCGGCCCAAGGGGTCGACGACGCCGCGCACACGATCGACGGCGTACTCGACGGGCGTGACCGACAGGATCTGGTGGTCGAACGGGATGGCCATCGTGCCGGCGCGCGCCCGCACCTCCTCGAGGTCCTGCGGGCGGATGGCGCGCGGCCCGGGGCCGATGGGCAGCTGCGCCGTCGCCCGCACCGAGCGCAGGTGCGAGCCGGTCACGCTGTACGCGAAGCCGCTGACGAAGATGTCGCACGATTCCTCGAGCTTCTCCATCAGGCGCCGGATGCAGGCGGAGCCCGCGCCCAGGTCGACGAAGTCGCCGTCGTGGAAGCCCTGGGCGGGCTCCTCGGCGAAGCCGATCACCTCGATGGCGCCGTTGTCCCCCGCCTCGGTGACCACCGCCCGGAACGTCGTGGTGCCGAAATCGCAGGTGACGATCAGTCGTCCGTCGCTCATGCGTGCTCCTTCACTGCGCAGCGCCGGTCGCGGCCCTTGCCGCCCTTCCGGCCATCGTGTGTGTCCCGTGCGCCCGGCAGCCGCCGGCCGCGTTGTCCGTGATCATCGCCGCGTCGGGCTTGTCGCCGCCGGCTTGTCGACCGTCGTCTTCTTCGGTGGCGTGGCGGGCTTGGCCGCGGTCGCCTTCTTCGGGGTCGCCTTCGTGGATGCCTTGGATTTCGCCGTGGATTTCGTGGTGGCCTTGGTGGTGGCCTTGGGCTTCGTCGTGGACTTCGTGGTCGCAGACTTCGTGGTCGCTGCCTTGGCGGCAGGCTTGTTCACCGTCGCGGCGGCGGGCTTCGCGGCGGCAGGTTTCGTGGCCGCTGCCTTGGCGGCCGCAGCCGTGGCCGGCGCCGTCGCGGCGTCCCCGGCCGGCGCGCCGTCGACCCCGCCCTCGGTCCCCTCCGCGCCTTCCTCGCCCTCCTCGCCCTCGGGCACGGGGCGCGGGCGCACG
>CAINDZ010000633.1 GCA_903847545.1 uncultured bacterium
CCTGCAGCTGCTCCAGCGTCAGGTCGGTGGGCCGGTGCACGACGGTGCCCAGGCGGGCCTCATCGTAGATGTTGCGGTCCGAGCGCGTGCTGACCAGCAGGCGGCCGCCCGGGCGCACCACGCGGCACATGCCCTTGATGATGCCCGGCAGCTCCTCGGGCGCGAACACGTGGAGCGTGCGCCAGGCCACCAGCGCGTCGAAGGCTCCGTCGGCGAACGGCAGCTCCTGCGACGGGCCCTGCCGGAACGTGGCGGTGACGCCGCGCTTCTTGGCCAGGCCGGCAGCCAGCTCCAGCGCCGCGTCGGAGATGTCGTAGCCGGTGGCGGCGAAGCCGAGCTCGGCCAGCAGCGCCGTGTGGCGGCCGGCGCCACAGTTCATGTCCAGCACGGTGCGGATGGTGTCGTCGGCGAGCCAGCGCTTGGCAAAGCGCACCACGTAGTCATCGGGCCACTCCAGCGCCATGTTCGCGGCGCCCTTGCCCGAGTGGAAGTCTTCCCAGCGGTCCTTGATCCTGTCCTTCATCCCGGACTCCTTTTTGTGTGACCGGGGCAGCAAATCACGTCGCGCGCCGGGAATCCACCGCAAATCACTCCGGCAGCACCACGCGCACATGGTCGCCGTCAGCGTCCAGGCGCGCCTGCACGTTCACGAGCCAGTCGCGACCGGCGGCGGCCGCGGCCTCGCGCGTGTCGCCGGCGCTGTGCAGCGCGCCCACGCGCCGGGGACCGTCCACGGTCGCGCCCTGCATCAGGGCCGGGTCGGGCACGAAGCGCCCCCCGCCAGCGGCGGCCACGGCGGCGGCCAGCAGCGCGTCACGCCGCCCGTCGCCGCCCGCGCACCACAGGTAGGTCACGGCCGCGCCGCGCCCGCAGGCCAGCGGGCCGTCGAGCGGCTCGCCCAGGCACAGGCGCGTGTGCCATGCCGCCAGGTCGGTGCCGCAGGCGTCGAGCACCAGGCCGCGGAACGAGCCCAGCGCGATGTCGACGTCGATCAACTCGGGACCGCCCGCGGCCAGGATGAAGTCGGTGTTGAAGACGACGTCCTGCAGGCCGGCGGCGCGGCAGAACGCCTCGAGCACGTCGACCAACTGCGCCAGCGGGTCGGCGGCACCGGCGGCCGGCGGCCCGATCGCCAGCCCGATGGGCGCGCCCAGCGGCCCGGGCCCGAACGAGCGCGTGGCGACCACCGCGGCCCGCGCCCGGCCGCCCTGCAGCAGGCCGGCCAGCTTGACCTCGGGGCCCGGCAGGAACGACTCGGCGAGCGCCAGACCGTCCAGCGACATCGACGCCGCGCGCGCGACGGCCTCGCGCAGCGCTGCCTCGCTGTCGCAGTACGCCACGCCGCGACTGGTGCCGCCCAGGCGGCTGGGCTTGACCACCGCGGGCAGCGTGGCGGCGGCGTCATCCGCCGCGCCGAGCACGCGGCACTCGCGGCGGGTCAGGCCCGCCTCTTCCAGGCGCCGCCACAGACGCTGCTTGTCCAGCACGTCCAGCACCGCCGCCTCGGACGCGAAGCGCAGGCCCAGCGCCGCCGCCACGCGCGCCGCGGCCACGCCCGCCCAGCCGGTGGCCGGGCACGCGACCGCGACCAGGCGCCGGTCCAGGCCGCGCGCGCGCAGCCGCTCGAGGATGGCGATATCGTCGTGCGTGCTGACAGCCACGATGTCGTCGGCCTCGGCGACGCCGGGCGCGTCGTCGCTGCGGTCGACGACGCACACGCGCAGGCCCCGCGCGCGGAAGTCGCGCAGGTAGGGCAGTTGGCCTGCGCCGGCGCCGAAGAGCAGGACCGTGTCCACCTAGCGCACCAGCGTCATCGGCGCGGTCGCGGTCCCGTTCGCCAGGTCCAGGCGGCAGGCGTAGACGCCGCTGGCTGCCGCGCGACCCGCATCGTCGTTGCCGTCCCAGGTGTACGACTGGGCGCCGGCAGGCAGCGCCCCCGACAGCAGCGTGCGCACGCGACGACCGGCCGCGTCGAACACGGCCAGCGTGCCGTTGCCCGGCGCCTCCAGGCGGAAGGCCACCGTCACGCGCGGGTTGAACGGGTTGGGCGCGATGCCCAGGGCCGGGGCGCCGCTTGCCGGCGCCTGCGGCACATCCGCGACGTACAGCGGCTGCAGCCCGGCCACGTCGGCCAGCGTGGCGGCGCCGGCGCGGCAGATCTGCGTGGCCAGCGGCGCCGTCGCGCTGATGGCGCTCCAGGTGTCTGTGCTGCGGTGGTAGGGCGCGTAGAGGTCGTAGTCGTAGTCGATGGCCAGAAACGCCGGGATGCCCGCCTGCTGGAACGGCACGTGGTCGCTGCCCCAGCTGTAGTAGTCCTTCACAAAGCTGATGTCGGTGAACGCCGTCACGTTCGCGGCCATGACCTGCATCAGCGACTCCCACGCCGTCTGTCCCTCGATGTGCATGCCGTACGTCGTCGACCAGAACGCGGCCATGTCGTAGACGAGCGCCCCGGCGATCGTGCGCCCCTCGGCGACGGCATCGTTGACGAAGTGCTGGCTGCCCAGCATGCCGCGCTCCTCCGCGTCGACCAGCACGAACTGCACCGAGCGGTCGAAGCCGGCGGTCGCCGCGATGCGGGCCATCTCCATCACCAGCGCGGTGCCCGAGGCGTTGTCCTCGGCCCCCGGCGCGACCGTGGCCGCGGTCTGCGACATGGAATCGTAGTGCCCCACGACGACGAAGTACTCGGACGGCGCGACCGTGCCGACCTTCGTGGCGATGACGTTGCGGCAGCTGATGGTGCTGGCCATGAAGGGGTCGAAGGTGACGGTGTAGCCCCAGGCCGCGAGCTGCGAGGCCAGGTAGTCGGCCACCAGCGTCTTGCCCGCGGTGCTCACGTAGCGCGTGGCAACCGTGCGCGCCGTGCCGCCGTAGTCGAAGGTCGCCGCGCCGCTGATCTCCTTGATGGTCCGGAAGATGGCGTCCTGGTCGATGCGCGACAGGAAGAGCGTCTTGTTCCCGACGTCCTTGTCCGCGCGCGGCAGCACGTCGACGCGGCGCACGCGGTCCCAGCCGGCCGGCGGGGCGTCGAGCTGCAGCCGCTCGCGGCACAGGTCCAGCGCCGCGAACGCCTCCAGCCGGTCGCGCGGCACCTCGACGACCCACGCGCCGTCCAGCGCCAGGTGCACGTGGCCGACCGTGGCCAGGGCCGCCGGCGCCAGGGCGGCCTCGCCGCGGTGCCCCTTCGGCTGCACCAGGTACCACTCGCCGTCGGCGGTGGCCGGCGTGAACGGGGCGCCGTAGCGATGCGTCGCGCCGGGCGCCACGCGGTCGGCGACGAGCAGGCCGCCGGGCACCTGCCAGGTCAGCACCGACAGGTCGGGTCCCTCCGGGCGCACCTGCTCGGGCCGGGCATCCGGCAGGAAGGCCAGGCCGGAACCTTCGGCAGCGGCTGCGACAAGCAGGGCGCACAGGCAGGGGAGCAGGCAGCGGACGGTCGCCGGGAGCAGGTTGCGGCTGGGCATCGGGAACCTCTTCGCGATGGCGCGGGGCTGGCGCCGGAACCCTCCGGCGTGCAATCTTGCGCGAGTCTACCACACACCCGGCACCGCGCCAATGCGCCCCGGGCGTTCCTGTCCGGCCAACCGTGGAGCCTGCGTGGGCATCGCGCAATACATCATCATCGCCTGCGGGCTGGCCATGGACGCCACGGCCGTGTGCCTGGGCACGGCCGCCACCGGGCGCGTGA
>CAINDZ010000634.1 GCA_903847545.1 uncultured bacterium
CTGCTCGTCGCTGCCGTACACCGAGATGGGCCACATCACGAGGCTGCCCTGCACCGACGCGAACGAGCGCAGGCCGCTGTCGCCGCGCTCGAGTTCCTGGCAGATCAGGCCGTAGATGACGCCGCTGAGCCCCATGCAGCCCGGGCCCTTCACCGAGGGGCCGAGCAGGCCCATCTCGCCCAGTTGGGGGATCAGGTCGAGGGGGAACGTGCCGTCGCGGAAGTGCCCGCGGATGCCCGGCAGGAAGCTCTGGTCGACGAACCGCCGCACCGTGTCGCGGATGCTGCGCTCCTCGTCACTGAGGCAGCGGTCGAAGTGGTAGAAGTCGGCACCCCGGTACGTGCTCATCGCAACCGATCCTCGGGACGGGCGGCCGGTGGCGCCGCCACGGTGGCTTTTCGATCAGTTGTTCGAATCTAGCGGAATCGGGGGACGGTGACAAGCGAAACCGGCGGGCCGTCGCGCAAGGGCCGACTGGATATCCGGACCCCCGGCGCATTAACCTTCCGGGGGCGGGGATCCTCGAGTCGCCGATCATCCGGCGCGAGCAGCGGGGGTGGGGACATGCACATGGCTGATGCACTGGTTTCGCCCGCCGTCGGGGGGGCGATGTGGGCCGCTTCCGGCGCGGCCATCGCGGTCAGCGCGCGCCAGGTGACGCAGTCGCGGCGGGACGACCTGGTGCCGCTGATGGGCGTCATGGGCGCCTTCGTCTTCGCCGCGCAGATGATCAACTTCGCGATCCCCGGCACCGGCTCGAGCGGCCACCTCGGCGGCGGCCTGCTGCTGGCGCTGCTGCTGGGGCCGTGGGCGGCGGTGCTGGTGATGGCCTCGGTTCTGGTCGTGCAGGCGTTCTTCTTCGCCGACGGCGGCCTGCTCGCGCTCGGCTGCAACATCTTCAACCTCGGCGTGCTGCCCGCCTTCGTCGCCGCGCCGCTCGTCCATCGCGCGCTCGCGGGAGACCGGCCAGGGTCCTTGCGCGACCGCGCTTCCATCCTTGCGGCCGCCGTGGTCGCGCTCCAGACCGGCGCCCTCGGCGTCGTGTTCGAGACGCGGGCCTCGGGCCTCTCGTCGCTGCCGCTGCGCCCGTTCTGCGCCGTGATGCTGCCGATCCACGCGGTCATCGGCGTGTTCGAGGGACTGGCCACCGTGGCGGCGCTGGCGTTCCTGGCGCAGGCGCGGCCCGGCGCGCTGACGATGCGCCCGGCGTCGCCTCGCCTGGCCGGCAACCGCCGCATCCTGGCGGGCGTGGCGCTGGCCACCGTCATCCTGGGAGTCCTCGTCAGCCGCTACGCCTCGACGCTGCCCGACGGACTGGAGTGGTCGCTGGCGCGCACGGCGCCCGACCTGGCTGCGCCCGCCGGAAAGGCGACGCCGGTCATCGAGGGCGGCACGCCTTCAGCAGGCCTCGTGGGCGGGCTGCTGGTGCTGGCCGTGGCCGGCCTGGTCGGCCTGGTCGCCCGCGCGGGCGGGCGGCGGGCGCGCGCGTCCCGCGCCGGCGGAAGGGACGCGTGATGGCGACCGCGACCTGGGGCGATGCCGGCCGGCTGGATGCACTGACGCGTCTGGACGAACTGGCGCGGCTGGACACGCCGGTGCACCGCGTCGACGCGCGCGCCAAGGTGGTCGTCACGCTGGCCTTCATCGCGGTCGTGATGTCGTTCCCGCGCCACGTGCTCTCGGCGCTGACCCCGTTCGCGCTGTTCCCGGTCCTCGTGCTGGCGCTGGGGCGCATCCCGGCGCGTACCGTGGTGCGGAAGGTGCTGGTCGCGCTGCCGTTCGCGCTGGCGGTCGGCATCTTCAACCCGCTGCTAGACCGGCAGCCCATGCTGGCGGTGGGACCGTGGCTGGTGTCGGGCGGCTGGGTCTCGTTCGCCTCGCTGCTGGCCCGCTTCTGCCTGACGGTCTCGGCGGCGCTGGCGCTGGTGGCCTGCACCGGCATGGACCGCTTGGCCCTGGGCCTGGGGCAGCTGGGCGTGCCGCGCGCGTTCGTCGTGCAGCTGCTCTTCTTCCATCGCTACCTGCACGTCGTGGCGGACGAGGCCGGCCGGGCGCTGCGCGCGGCGTCCCTGCGCGCCGACGGCCGGCGCGCGCTGGGCCCGCGCGCCTACGGACCGCTCGTCGGCCACCTGCTCCTGCGCTCGCTGGACCGGGCCGGGCGCGTGCACCGCGCCATGCTGGCCCGCGGCTTCGACGGCGAGGTGCGCGTGCGGCAGCCGTCGTCGTTTGGCGCGACCGATGCCGTGTTCGTCGCGGCCTGGCTGGCCTGCTTCGCCGTCGCGCGCGCCTGGAACCTGGCCGAGCTGCTGGGCCGACTGCTGGCCGGGTGGACGCCATGAGCCACCACCTCGTCGAGGTGCAGGGACTGCACTTCACCTACCCGGACGGCGTCGAGGCGCTGCACGACGTGTCGTTCCGCGCCGGCCACGGCGAGGCCGTGGCGCTGGTGGGCGGCAACGGCGCCGGCAAGTCGACGCTGCTGCAGCAC
>CAINDZ010000635.1 GCA_903847545.1 uncultured bacterium
CACGGGCCTCGGCTCCGACGCCGCGGGCAACCTGATGCAGCCCGACTACTACGGCTACACGGTGCACTACCTGTCGAGCAGCGGTTCGCCGCTGGGCCAGTTCGTCACCACGGGCTCGGGCTTCCCGTACCTGTGGCGCCCGGTTTCCGCGGACGAGGCGAGCGACCACCTCTACGTCGTCGGCGAGCAGAACGGCTACGTGCTGCTTTTCCAGGACGCGTCGGTGCCCGTCACGACGCAGAGCTGGGGCGACCTCAAGGCGACCTATCGCTGATGCACAAACGAAAGCGCCGGCGCAGGCGGTGAACCGCTTGCGCCGGCGCAATTCTCCAGGATCTATCGCGCGACTCTTTCCCTCCGCTCCTCAACCCAACCGTACACCACCGGCAGCACGACCAGCGTCAGCAGCGTGCTGGTCACCAGCCCGCCCATGACCACCACGGCCAGCGGCTTCTGGATGTCCGCGCCCGAGCCCGTGGCGAACAGCATCGGCACGTGGCCGATGAAGCTGGTCAGGGCCGTCATCAGCAGCGGGCGGAAGCGCAAGTCGCAGCCGCGGGTGATGGTGTCGTCCAGCGAGGCGCCGCTTTCGCGCAGCTGGCGGAAGAACGCCACCAGCACGACGCCGTTCTGCACCGCCACGCCCAGCAGCACGATGAACGCCACCGCGGCGCTGACCGACAGCGGCATGCCGAACGCCGCCACCGCGATGATGCCGCCCACCAGTGCGAACGGCAGGTTCAGCAGCACCAGGAACGCCGCGCGGAACGAGCCCAGCGCCAGGTGCAGCAGGATCATGATCAGCAGCAGCGCCATCGGCACGACGATGCTCAGCTGCCGCATCGCCCGCTGCTGGTTCTCGAACTGGCCGCCGTACTCGATGCGGTAGCCCGGCGGCAGGTCGCGCGCCAGCGGTGAGACGACCGCCTTCACGTCGGCGACGAAGCCGCCCAGGTCGCGCCCGCGCACGTTGGCCTCGACCACCACGCGGCGCATGCCGTTCTCGCGCGTCACCTGCGCGGGGGCCTCGACCTCGGTGAACGTCGCCAGTTGGCCCAGGGGCACGCGCTCGCCGCCGGGGGCCGGCACCAGCAGCCGCTCCAGCTCGGCCACGTCGCGCCGCGCCTTCTCGGGGAAGCGCACCACCACGGCGATGCGGCGGTCCTGCTCGATGAGCGTCGTGGCCAGCCGGCCGGCCGCCGCCGTCTCGATGGTGTCGTTGATCACGCCCACGTCGATGCCGTGGCGCGCCGCCGCCGCGCGGTCGATGACCGCGTCCAGCTGCGTCATGCCGGCCACCTGCTCGACCTTGATGTCCTGCGCGCCGTGCACGCCGCCCATCGCGGCCGCCGCGCGGTCGGCCACCGACTTCAGGATCTCGAGGTCAGGCCCGAAGACCTTCACCGCCAGGTCGCTCTTCACGCCCGAGATCAGCTCGTTCACGCGCAGCGCGATCGGCTGCGAGAACGAGTACCGCAAGCCCGGCACCTGGCCCAGGTCGGCCGCGATGGCCTCGACCAGCTCAGTCTTGTCGCGCCCGCCGCCCCACGGGCGCCGCGGCTTGAGCGTAACGAACACGTCCGTCTGCTCGGGGCCCATCGGGTCCTCGCTGATCTCGGCGCGGCCCGACTTGCAGACCACCGTCGACACCTCGGGGAAGGCCAGCAGCCGCTTCTCCAGGTAGTCGGCCACGCGCACCGAGCCGTCCAGCGACGCGTTGGGCAGGCGCACGACGTTGATCGCCAGCGAGCCCTCGTCCAGCGGCGGCATGAACTCGGTGCCCACCAGCGGCGCCACCGCCACGCTGGCCGCCAATAGCAGCCCGGCCGCCGCCAGCGTGCGCCCGCGCCGGCGCCGCGCCGCCGCCAGCATGCGCAGGTAACCGGTGTGTACGCGCCGCACGAACGCGAACTCGCGCTCTGGCGCCGCGCGCAGCAGCAAGTCCGACAGCGCCGGCACCACCGTCAGCGCCACCACCAGTGAGACCAGCAGCGCTATCAGCATCGTCAGCGCCAGCGGCGCGAACATGCGGCCCTCGATGCCCTGCAGCGTGAACAGCGGCACCAGCGTGAGCGCGATGATGATCACCGAGAACGCCACCGGCCGC
>CAINDZ010000636.1 GCA_903847545.1 uncultured bacterium
CGGCCCTCGCGCGTGACCGCATCGTCGCCCGAGCGCACCGACAGCTCGCCCATCACGGTGACGGGGCCGCGCAGGCCCGGACGGAACGCGCGCTCGGGCAGGCGCACGGCGGCGCCGGCGTTCGCGGGGCCCTCGGCGTGGCCCGACAGCAGCCAGGCGATGGTCGCCAGCAAGGCCACCGCCAGCGTGAGTGAGCAACTGAGCAGCAGCCGGGACGAGGCGCCGCGCCTGAGCGGGTGGGCGTGGCCGGTGACCGGCAGCGACGGCGCGCCGGCCAGGGTATAGCGGCCCCGGGCGCGGTGGCCGAGCGCGGGCTGGGGTTCGGTTGGGGTCATGGCGCCTTCTGCGGGAGTCGTGAGGGGGCGCGGGACGCCCCCTCAAGATGACGGACAACCGATGCGGCGCGCAAGCCCTTGCTTGGCGGGGAGCGGTCAGGCGACCTTCCAGGCCGGCTCGGCGCCGCCCAGCTTCCGGTGGCGGAACTCGCCCCAGATGGCCGCGCCGACGGCCCCGGCGAAGATGCTGTCGGGGTGCGTGGCGATGCGCGGCGGCGGGCCGGCCGGCGCCTTCAGCGCGGCGAACTCGTCCTCGAGCGCCTTGACCAGGCCGACGTCGCCCGCCAGGCCGCCGCTCATGAAGATGACCGGGCCGTGCTCCAGCGAGCGCAGCAACCGCGCGAAGCGGCCCGACATGCTCTCGTGGATGCCGCGCAGGATGTTGGGCGTGCTGACGCCGCGCGAGACCATGTTGATGACGTCGGTCTCGGCCAGCACGGCGCAGATGCCGCTGCACTTCTCGGGGCGGTCGGCCTGCAGCGAGAGCGGGCCGATCTCGGCCTGCGAGACGCCGAGGTAGCGCGCGATGTTCTCCAGGAACTGGCCCGAGCCGGATGCGCACTGGCTGGTCATCTTGTAGTTCAGCACCTTGCCGCGCGGGTCCATCGCCACCGCGCGCGCGTGCAGCGCGCCGGCATCCAGCACGGCCGTGGCGGCCGGTTCCAGGAACAGCGCGCCGCGGGCGTGCGTGGTCATGCCGTAGAAGTGGCCGGTGGCGAACGCGATGTCCTCGCCCTCGCCGGTCGTGGCCACGTAGTCGATGGCGGCCACGCCGGCGGCGGCCGTGGCCTGGTTCATGACCTCGTTCACGACGTCGGCGATGTCGCGCTTGCGGATGCGCGAGCTGACCTGCGACAGCAGGCGCGGCGTGCCATCCGCGAACTCCATGACGACGGCCTTCACGGCCCCGGAGCCGACATCGATGCCGGCGGTGACGGTGTTGGGCATCAGTTCGCGCTCCTGCGGGCGAAGATGGAGGCGCCGAGGGCGCCGGTGTAGATGCTGTCCGGCGAGATGTTCAGGACCTTGTCGCCGTAGTTCTCGGTGACCAGCTCGCGCAGGGCCGCGACCGCGGCGGGGTTGTTGGCCACGCCGCCGGTGAAGGTGAACTCGTCGTCGACGCCGCCCGAGCGCGCCAGCAGGCTCATCGCCCGCAGCATGATCGCGCGGTGCAGGCCGGCCAGGATGTCCTCGCGCCGCTCGCCCAGC
This sequence comes from uncultured bacterium, assembly GCA_903847545.1. Taxonomy (GTDB): domain Bacteria; phylum Krumholzibacteriota; class Krumholzibacteriia; order LZORAL124-64-63; family LZORAL124-64-63; genus CAINDZ01. The sequence goes on from CAINDZ010000636.1 coordinate 1,545, forward strand.
GACAGGCGCTCGCGCAGCTCGGCGCCCGCGAACACGGTGCAGGTCGAGTTGATCTTCACGGTGCGCGTCGACTGCTGGGCCAGGGGCCCCAGTTCGTGCAGGCCCAGGTTCATCTCGTCGGCGATGTAGCCCAGGTAGCGGCCGCAGCCGGCCGCGCAGCGGTCGTTCATCTGGAAGCTGGTGACGATGCCGTCGGCGTCGACCTGGATGGCCTTGGTGTCCTGCCCGCCGATGTCCAGCACGGTGCGCGTGCCGCCGAACATGGTCGAGGCGCCCAGGCCGTGGCAGAGGATCTCCGAGCGGATCATCTCCTTGGGGAACGGCAGGCGCTGGCGGCCGTAGCCGGTGCCCACCTCGCCGCGCACGGCCAGCTCGGTCTCGACCGCGTGCTGCACGCCGGTGTGGACGTCGGCCGGGTCGCCGATGCGCAGCAGCGCGGCGCCGATGTGGTCGCCGAAGCCGAGGGCCAGCGGCTCGTTCTCGACCTGGATGATGCACTTGTCGTACAGGCCCAGCAGCATGTCGTAGCTGACGCCATCGGGGTCGGCCAGCTCGCCGGCGAGGCGCGACCAGGCCGAGCCGACGGCGTCGCGGAAGAAGTCCGAGCGCTTCGACGGGTTGACCTCGGCGAAGCGGTCCAGTTCCTCGGTGCGGATGCCGGCGACGATGGCGTCGACGGCCTCGCGGGCCGGCTGCGCCAGGCGGCCGGGGATGTCGAAGGCGGCGGCGCCCAGCGTCAGCTCGTGCAGGCGGCGCAGCTGGGCCAGCGTCTGCTCGAGCCGGAAGGCGCGCAGCAGCTGCTCGAGGACCTCGTGGCCGGCGGCGGCCGTCACCTCGCGGCGCAGCAGGTTGAAGCGGGCGTTGATGAACGCCTCGCTGCGGCTGACCTGCGCGGCCCGCTCGTAGTTGGACCGGCTGTTGGTGATGCCGCGCCCGAGGATGTCGCCGTTGTCGTCCAGCACGATCGACTTGGTGGTCGTCGAGCCGAGGTCGGTGCCGACGTAGCAGGTGATGCTCATGACGCGCGCGCCTCCCGCGCGCCGCCGCGGCGCGCCTCGACCATCTGCAGGTAGCTCTCGAGCCGGTTCTTGATGTTGGCGGCCGAGAAATAGCGCGGGTCGACCAGGTCGGACTCGATGAAGCCGCCCGGCAGGCCCGTGCGCTTCTCGACCTCGCGCAGGATCATCAGCTGGCCGGCCGAGAACGAGTTGCACGACTTCACCGAGTTGATCAGGAAGCCGTCCGCCTTGTAGTCGACCAGGTACCTGCACAGCATGTCGATGCGGTTCGGCAGGTTGTGGTTCGTGTAGCAGCCCGCGCAGTAGTCGCCCATGGTGCCGAGCGGGTCCTGCGGGTTGTGCCGGAACCCGAAGTCGTAGGTGCCGCCGACCTTCGAGTAGGTCGAGGCCACGACGACCGCGCCCTCGTCGGCGAACATCTGCCAGAACTCGCGGAAGTGCGTCCAGTTGGGCGGGCCCTCGACGACCAGGCGGTACTTCTGGTTGTCCAGCGGTCCGGCCGGGGCCACGGGGCCCAGGCCGGCGTCCAACCGCTCCTGCACCTCGCGGCGCAGCGCCTGGTAATAGGACACGCCCTCGGGCGTGCCGCGGAAGGCGCTGAAGATGGGGCCCACGTAGTAGACGGCGCCGAAGTAGGCGTCGATCGGTGACGGCGTGTGCTTGGCCGACTCCAGCACCCAGACCAGGTCGTCCTCGGCCTGCACGCTCAGCTGCAGCCGCTCGCACAGCGCCGCCTCGTCGTACTTGCGGCCCGAGATCTTCTCGAGCGCGGGGATGACCAGCTCGCGGATCTGCCGGACCATGTACTCGCGGTGCTCGGGCTCGATGACGCCCTCGCCCTGGTAGGGCACGTGCAGGAACACGCAGGGGCAGTCGTACTGCTCGCGCAGCAGCTCGAACCACTTCATGAACGTGTAGCAGCCGGTGTACGACAGCAGCAGCAGGTCGGGCTTCGGCAGCTTCGTGCCGGTGGGACCGATGTTGCCGGCCATGGCCATGCCGATGTCGCACTTCACGTACGTGCAGACGTCCTCGCTGTGTCCGTGCTTCTCGGCCTCGGCGATGTAGTCGCGGCTCTTGCCGCGCATGCCCGACTGCAGGGCGTTGATCTCGGGCAGCACGGGCAGGCAGCCGAACGAGCGGATCAGCTCGGTCAGGTTGCCCGGCACGAAGGTGTAGACCACGGGTTCGCCCGTCTCGGGCGCGCGCTCGAGGCGTTCGTAGTGCGCCGCGATCATCTCCTTCTGGATGACCATCGACTGGTCCTTCAGGGCGCCGGCACGGGCGTCTGCACGGGTGTCGGACATCACGCGTCCCCCCACAGTTTGATCGAGTCGCTGAAGGTGCCGGCCTGTTCGCGGAACTGCTGAAACTGGCCGGAATTCTCGGCGAACTTGAAGGCGATGCACGGGATGCCGGCCTTCTCGGCGCCCTCGCGCAGCATCGGGCGGTCCAGCAGCGCCGGGTCGCAGAAGCTGGCGGCGGCGAAGATGACGCCGTCGGCCTTCGCTGCGGCGACGCGGTTCTTCATCAGGTTGCGCTTGCCCTCGGGATCGGGCTCGTAGAGGACCGACGTCTTGACCGCGCCGCGCACCAGGCCCTCGGCCAGCGCGGACAGGGGGTCGCCGTCCAGCGGGACGTCGCCGGTCAGGAAGCGGTTCCCGGCCAGGAAGTCGTCGTCGACGATGTAGCAACCGGCGCGCTCGATGGTCTTGATCAGGCCCAGCGGGGGCTGCTCGCAGAACGAGCCGGTGATGATGACGCGGGTGCGGTCGCGCACGCGCTGGTCGTCGGACTCGGCCGCGGCGGCGTAGGCGCGGGCCATCTCCAGGAACTTCTCGGGGCCGACGACCTCGCCGGCCCGCATCAGCAGGTAGAGCTCCTCGGTGGGCACCTGCCAGGGCTTGGCGCCGCGCAACGCGTACAGCCCGCGGATGACCCCGCGCACCTCGTTGTACAGCGCGACCGAGGCGCGCAGCCTCTCGTCGGTGACCTCGATGCCCGCCACGCGGCCCAGCTCGCGGCGGACGACGTCCAGCTCGCGGCGCCAGAACTCGGCGCCCATCTGCGGGTCGGCCACCTGCGGCAGGTCCAGGTAGCGCACGTACATCTGCGGGAACAGGATCTGCCACATGCCCGACAGGTTGCGGATGACGTCGCAGGTGGACGGGAACAGCACCGCCGAGAGCATGTCCAGCCGGCCCGACTGCGCCAGCTCGACGACCGAGCGCGGCAGGTGGCAGATGTAGCTCTGGTAGAAGGCGTCGCCGCGGATGATTTCGATGTCGCCCGACCCGTGGATGCCGACCGGCAGCATGCCGGCGGCGTGGATCACCTCGCGGGGGGCGTAGACGGGCAGGTAGCCGCAGGCGTGCCGGCCGGGGTGGTCGGCCAGCCACTGGCGGGCGGCGGTGAAGTCGAGGTCCTCGTAAACCCCGCGGGCCCAGTCGACGATGGCGGTGCGGCTCATGCTGCCTCCGGCGTCTGTTCAGCTAACCGATTTATTTCAAATCAATTAACGAATTAGAACGAACGTTCGAAATAAATCTTAGTGGAACGGTAGGCCCCTGTCAACCGTGTTTCTGAAGGCGTGCGCGTGGTAGGCTTTCGGCAGGCTCGTCCACCCCTCGGCGGGCCGGGGAGCCTGACGTGTCCGCCCGTTCGTGCGGCCTTGCCTGCCTGGTCATCATCGCCGCGATCGCTTCGCCTGGTTGGGCCGGGCCGTTGGACGCGCCCGCGCGACCGCGCTTCACGCTGGCCGCGGGCGTGGCCGGTTGGCGGTCGGCCATGGACGCCTGGTCCTATGAAGAGTCCTTCCTGGGGACGGCGCGGGGTTCGGGCGCGCTGGTGCGCCACGACGGCGGCTGGGACGCGCGCGCGGCGGTGGCGCTCGGCCGGCTCGCCGCCGGGTCCAATGGGCTGCGTGCGGAATTGTGCTACGGGCAGGATCGCCTGGCGCTCTCCGAGCACCTGCAACCCGTCCACGTGGGAACCGCGCGCCGGTACGACCTGGGAAGGCTGGAACGTAGGCGCCTGACCGCGCGCGTGGGGAGCGGGTTCCGCCTGCGGGGCGGACTGTCGATGATGGCGAGCGTCGGGCTGGTCGATGTCCAGTTCAACCGGTTCACGGTCACCGCCGATGATCCCGAACTGCCGCACGCA
>CAINDZ010000637.1 GCA_903847545.1 uncultured bacterium
GAACGCCGGCGCCACGTTCGAGCCGATCTTCGACGATCAGGGCAGCTATTCGATCGGCTGCGTGACCCTCGCGCCGAGCCGGCCGGGCACGGTCTGGGTGGGCTCGGGCGAGAACAACAGCCAGCGCAGCGTGGCCTACGGCGACGGCGTCTACAAGTCCGAGGATGGCGGCAAGAGCTGGGAGAACATGGGGCTCAAGCGCTCGCTGCACATCGGCAAGATCATCGTCCACCCCACCAACCCCGACATCGTGTACGTGGCGGCCATGGGCCCGTTGTGGGGGCCGGGCGGCGACCGCGGCGTGTACCGCACCGACGACGGCGGCAAGACCTGGAAGCAGGCGCTGGCCATCGACGAGAACACCGGCGTGGTCGACCTGGAGATGGACCCGCGCAATCCCGACGTTCTGTACGCCGCCAGCTACCAGCGCCGGCGCCACGTGTGGACGCTGATCGACGGCGGCCCGGGCTCGGGCATCCACAAGACGACCGACGGCGGCAAGACCTGGACGAAGCTGTCGGGCGGCCTGCCCTCGGCGGACATGGGCCGCATCGGTCTGGCGCTGGCCGGGACCAACCCCGACGTGGTCTACGCCATCGTCGAGGCCGCGAACGACAAGGGCGGGTTCTTCCGCTCGCAGGACGGCGGCCTGAACTGGGACAAGCGCAGCAGCTACGTGGCCGGCGGCCCGCAGTACTACAACGAGATCATCGCCGACCCGCAGGACCCGGACCGCGTCTACAGCATGGACACCTTCACGATGGTGACCGAGAACGGCGGCAAGGACTGGACGCGCTTGGGCTGGAAGTGGAAGCACGTCGACGAGCACGCGCTGTGGATCGACCCCGACGACACGCGCCACATGCTGATCGGCAACGACGGCGGCATGTACGAGACGCGCGACCGCGGCGCCAACTGGTCCTTCATGGCCAACCTGCCGGTCACCCAGTTCTACCGCGTGGCGGTGGACAACGCCGAGCCCTTCTACAACGTGTACGGCGGGACCCAGGACAACAACACGCAGGGCGGCCCGTCGCAGACGAGCTACGTGCACGGCATCAGCAACCGCGAGTGGTTCATGCTGATCGGCGGCGACGGCTTCCAGCCGGCCTGCGACCCGACCGACCCGAACATCGTCTACTGCGAGTCGCAGTACGGCGGCCTGTGCCGCTACGACCGCCTGAGCGGCGAGGCGCTGGACATCCAGCCCCAGCCGGGCGACGGCGAGGCGCTGCGCTGGAACTGGGACAGCCCGGTCCTGGTGAGCCCGCACGACCACAACCGCCTGTATTTCGCCTGCCAGAAGGTCTTCCGCTCGGACGACCGGGGCAGCGGCTGGAAGGCCGTCAGCGGCGACCTGACGCGCCAGGTCGACCGCAACAAGCTCGAGGTGATGGGCCGGGTGTGGAGTGTGGACGCGGTGGCCAAGAACACCTCGACCAGCTTCTACGGGAACATCGTCGCGATGCAGGAGTCGCCGCTGAAGGAGGGCCTGCTGCTGGTCGGCACCGACGACGGCCTGTTGCAGGTGACCAGTGACGGCGGCGCCAACTGGACGCGCATCGACGGCGTCAAGGGCGTGCCTGCCGGCACGTACGTGACGGACGTGGAGCCCTCGCGGTTCGACGCGAACGTCATCTACGCCAGCTTCGACAACCACAAGCGCGATGACTTCAAAGCGTACCTGTTCCGCAGCGCCGACCTGGGCCGCACCTGGACGTCGATCAGCGGCAACCTGCCCGAGAACGGGATGGTGCACACGATCGCGCTGGATCACGTCGACCCGGAACTGGTCTTCGTCGGCACCGAGTAC
>CAINDZ010000638.1 GCA_903847545.1 uncultured bacterium
AACACCACCACCCCATACCCGAGGCACGCCCACTGCCCCCACGTCCACGGCGACATCCGCGGCCGCGGCTCGCGAGCGCGGTTCGCGCGGTTGATCGCCACCTGCACGGGCACCAGGCACAACGGCATGATGGTGGCGAAGACCAGCGCGATCACGCCGCTCGCCGTCTCGCCCAGCAGCCGGCTGGGCAGCGCCAGAAACGGCAGTACCACCCAGGTCGTCGCCAGCGCACTGTTCGGGAACGTCGGTGGGCACGTCGTCGCCAGCTTCCAGTCGCGGCGGATCCGCCCCAGCAGGTCGTGCATCCAGAAGATGCCGAAGTACGCGCGCCAGAACGGCGAGATGCGCTCGCCATCGCGCTGCTGCAGGTAACGCCAGTTCCGGTAGCACCAGTACACCTGGAAAATGCCGAAGCTGAGATACGTCATGACCAGCAGCCGCGCGACGCTGACGTGCAGGAACCATGTCTCGGCGTCGCGCGCCGCCGGGTCGGGCAGGCGGCCGTCCGGGCTGGGCGGCGTGTACTCGGGGACGTTCCCGTCTGACAGTCCCTCCACCAGTGCCACCGGCTGCCAACCGGGCATCCCCTCGGTCCACACCCATGTCTTCTGGTCCAGCTCGCCGCGCGCCAGCTTGGCGCGCAGCAGGCCTTCCGGCACCGGGCCGGTCTTGGTCTCGTTGTCGAGGTAGTACCATTCGCGCATCACGGTCCTCCGGGCGGAGGGATCACATGGCATGGATTGCCCGGGCGAGGCGGATTGCAAGCGGGCAGGGTAGCATGGGGGGCGGGTTCGGACAATCAGCGGCTGGGCGTCACGCATCACCCCCAACCAGCTCTCCAATCCTTCTCACCAACTTTCTCAACACGGCCCCTCCAAACTCCTCGCCAGCGTGGCGCGCCGCCCGAACGCTGAAGAACATCGCGATCCGCAGCTCCGCCACTGAATCCCAATCCGGCGCATCGGCGATGTCCGCACACCGATTGAACGACCCCGCCGCCCAGTACCCGTTCATCGTGTACGCGAACGAGATGATCGGACCGAGCGGACCGTCGGCAGCCGGGATGTCGGGCGGCGTCAGCTCGCTGGTCGGAAGGTACGGCCCGAAGTACTCCTTCGCGCTGTCCGGAATCTCCGGGCCGTCATCGTCGTGCTCGATGCCCTCTCTTCGCGTCATTTCACCGTCGGCACCAGCGTGTACTTCCCCGCCCGTCCCCCGGACATCTCGATGGCCGTGGGCGCCCCGACGACGACGGGCGGCACCTTCACATCCGATTTCTTCTCGCAATAGACGTAGAACGAGACGGTCTGCCCCGGGGCCAACGTCGTGTCTTCCTTGTTGTCGAACTTGATCGTCGCGTCCTGGTACTTGAGCACCAGGTCCTTGATCTCGATGGGGTCGGCGATGGTGTTCACCGCCTTGGCATAGCCGAAGCAACGGTAGTCCGTGTGGTATTCGGTCTTCCCCGTCGGTCCCTCGTCCGCCGTGGCCAGTGCCGCGGACTCCTTGGTCACCTTTTCGCCCGTCCACTCGTCGATCGAGACGCCCTGGATGTGCAGCGTGATCATGGCCTGCCCCGAGGTGTCCGGCAGGACAAATGCCGGTGCCTCGTCGAACGGCACGAACGTCGCGCCCTCCGCGAACTGCACCCGCTTGTTCAGCAGCGGGTGGGAGGCGAACGCATTGAACGATTCACGCTTCCCACTGACGGACTCGCCGTTGTATTCGAGCTTGCGGAACGCCCTCGAAAGCGCCTCGCGCGCACCCAGGCCGTGGGTGTTGACGACGTAGTTCAACGCATAGCAGTCGGCCTCCTCCTCCATGTCGCGCGAATAGCCGTAGAACGCCATCTCGATGGCGACCGACGCCACCATGGCCCCAATCACGGCCCCGGCCGCCGCCCCGTCCGACTTGCTCTTGCCCGCCAGCGCGCCCGCCAGCGCGCCGATCGCGCCCCCGATCTTGGCGTTCTGGTTTGCCCGGCGCTGCGCCAGGTAGCCATGGCGCATCTCGACATGGGAAATCTCGTGGGCCAGCACGCACTCGAGCTCCTGCGGCGACTCGCACATATCGTAAAGTTCCTCGGACACGAACACATGCCCGCCGGGGCAGGCCACCGCATTCACGGAGCCCATCTGCACCAGTTCGAAGTTGTAGCTGTAGCCGCGCAACGGCGAGGGCCAACCGGCCAGGACCTTCTCGCCGGCCTGCCGCAACCCCACCTGCTTTTCGGGGTGCGTCGTGGGCAGGCAGGAACTGTAGACCTCGCGTGCGACCTGGCGTCCCATCGTGAGCTCCGAGCGCAGGTCGGGAATCGCGTTGACGCCGGAGAAGCAGGCCGTGCACGGCCGCAGTCCCTTGCCCGTCGCCTCGGCGAGCGTCGCGAACCGGACCGCCGTCGCCTCGTCCGGGCTGTGGTTAGAACCCGCGTAGTGGACCATTGGGCTGCCGGTGGCCGCGCTGAACCGGGCCACGTTCGCCGACTCGGCGATCAGGCCGAACAAGTGGTCGAGCTCGGCGGCGCTGACGGTTCGCCCCGGATGGTCATGAACGACCTTCAGCCGGACCCGGCCGAGGCTCCTTGTGGTGAGGTCGATCTCGAGGTTGCCGTCGTTCTCGGCCTTCACGCTCTTGATGCGCGCCGGCTCCGCCTCGAGCAGCGGCAGGCAATCGCCGCGCAACTCGCCGAGCAGCGACCCTTCCGGCGTCGTCGAGTAGACATACGGATTCTCGTTCGGCGACGCACACAGCGTGTAACTGCGGCCGATGTAGGCGGCATACTCGGCCGGCGTCGTCGACGATTCCTGGGCAAACGCCACGACGCCCACGACCATCACGATCGCGAAAGTGAGACAAGAAGACACGCGAAAGCGGGACATTGTTCGTCTCCATTCTGGTTAGGGATCGAGTCATCCATCGTGCCGGTGCGTGCGCATGTTCATGCATTCGGTGCGCCGCCAGCCTTCAAGTACTACCACGCGGCATGGCCGATGTCGCCGGTGAAGTTGCGCCTTCAGCCCTGCTCGCCAAATGTGACCTAACCGGAACCGTTCTCTATCGCCGCCACGATCTCCTTCGCCACATACACGCGATTGCGCTTCTGGCCGGTGACTTCGACGAGAATGTCCGCCGCCATGAGTTTGTCGATGTTTGCCTGGGCAGATGCGAATGTCACGCCCAGCGAGGCCGCAGCCATGCTCGTGTTGATGGCCGGGTACGAGAACAACGCATCAACCAATCGAAGCAACAGTGCCGAGGCCCGCGCCTCCTGAAGCCTGTGCCTGTATGAACTCCACAACGACAAGAGGGCGTCGGACCGCTCAATCGCATCGCGCGACTGCGCCTCGACTCCGTTGAGGAAGTACAGGATCCACGCGTTCCAGTCGCCGTTTCGGCTGACCTCCATGAGGCGGTGGTAGTATTCGTCGCGGTGCCGTTCGAAGTATGCGCTCAGGTAGAGCAGCGGCTGCGGCAACATCCCGTCGACGCACAGCAGCAACGTGATCAGCAGGCGCCCGATCCTCCCGTTGCCGTCGAGGAACGGGTGGATCGCTTCGAACTGGTAGTGGATCAGGGCCAGGCGGACCAGCAGCGGCAATCCGGGCTCGGCATGGAGGTACTTCTCGAAGAGATCGAGTGCGCGCTCCATCTCTTCGACCGGTGGCGGCACATAGGTGGCATCCATCAGTGTGCAGCCGGGAGGGCCGATCCAGTTCTGGGAGCGCCTGAACTCGCCCGGCGTCTGGTGTTCGCCTCGCACACCCTGCATCAGTTGTTCATGCATCTCGCGGATGAGGCGCAGGCTCAGCGGCAACGTGCCCAACCGCGCCAGTCCGTGCTCGAGGGCACGGATGTAGTTCGCGACTTCACGGACATCCGGAAGTGCGGGCGCGCCGGTGTTGGCCGCCTCGAAGTACAGAAGGTCCGAGAGCGACGCCTGCGTCCCTTCGATACGACTGGACAGCACGGCCTCGCGGCGCATGAACGGGCGAATCAACAGGTGGGGATTAGGCAGCGTCCTGGCGATACCCGCCAGTTCGCTCAGGGCCCGGTCCGCCCGGGACAGCGCGTTGATCAGCGGAAGGTCGAAATGGACGATGGGATCCAGGGGATTCGGGACAAAAGCACAGTATCCCAGATGGGCGAGCACCACCCTCCCGGGGCTATTGTCTTTAAAATCAGCAGGTTGCACCTTATTTTACCTTCCCGTCATTCGCTGGGTAGTTATTATATTATTTGGCTGTTTTGTATAATAACGTTCCAGGCATTTAGGCGCCAGCATCTCGTCCATCACCTGCCACCGCGGACTTCCTTCCTCGACGAACAGGTCCATGCGGCCGAAGGTCGATTCGGGCTACACCAACACGGGGCTGTTGTGGAACCAGTCCTGCACCGGCTTGAAGCGGTCGACTTTTTGGCTGACGGCGTTGGTCAGGAAGAGCTGGTTGTCGCGCGTCCCGCGGTGGGCGAACTCCAGGAAGCCGTCTCCGCCCAGCGACGGCCCGAACTCGATGGTCGCGCCCCGGCGTCGGTGCAACGGACGCTCCGCGCCGCAGGCAGGTCCCCTGCAACACCAGGTCGCCGCCTTCAATCCGCCCGGAAGGCTCGACCTAACGCCCCGGTGCCTCCATCCCCACCTGCACCACCTCCACCACCGTCCGCTCCCAGGGCCGCCCATGCTCGTCCGCAACAACCACGCCCTCATGCACCGCCTTCACCCGGAAGCACGAGTTGCGCGGTGGCACGAGCTCCATCTCGCCGGGCTTCTGCAACTCGCCCGTCATGGCCAGCGCCGCCGTCACGCGGACATGGAGCAGCGCCCCGTGCCGTCCGGCCGCGAACACCGCCGGCGACGGCAACAGGGATGCGGAGACGAAGCCGACCAGGCAGAAGTGCCGACCGACCGTGAGTGGGCGCGGGACCCCACCCGCTTCCGGAGGCAGCGCGAGCCCGATCCACGCGCTGCAGGGCTCGTGCAGCGCCCCGGCCGCGCGGATCGCGGCGTCCATGCCGGTGATCATCCGGCGGATCTCGTCCGGCACGCCGCCGTCCGGCAGCGCCGGCGCAGGCAGCGAGGCTTCCGCTTCGCTCCGGAACTCGACGGCCTCGCACGGCGCGCCGTAGCGTCCCCAGTTGCGGCCGAACGCGGAGGCTTCGGCGGCCAGGATGGACCAGGCATCGATTTTGTCGGCGGACATGGCGGCTCCCGTGTGCGGCATGGGTCAGTGGGAACGCTTCACAATCTTGCGGGCACTTGCGCCGGCGCAAGTCCCCCGGACGGCACCGAGCCACCACCTCGCGCAATCGCACGCCGATGTTGGCGATCCCGGCCGCCACCCGGCCTATTCCATCAGGCGCGACGCCGTGTACACCATCACCCACGCCATGCTGAGCCAATACTCCAACGGCACCCGCGTCTCCCGCGGCCGCGGCGTCCGTGCCCGGTTCGCGCGATTGACCGCCGCCTGCACCGGCAACAGGCACAGCGACGAGGTGAACATCGTGGCGCCGAAGATCTCCAGCAGGTGCCTCCGCTCCACCAGCATGGCGGCGAACCCGGCCACCATCAACACCGCCCACGCGGTGGTCAGGATCGCGGGGCTGAACGTCGGCGGGCAGGCGGCCTGCAGGAGCGCGTCATGGCGGATCCGCTTCAGCAGGATGGGCAGCCGGAAGATGAGGAAGCCGTTGCGCCAGCCCGGCCGCATGTCGTCGCGGTCGCGCGCCCGCATGCGGTTCCAGTTCCCTTCGATCCACTCCGCCTGGAACAGGCCTGCGGTGGTGACCATCGTCCACGCGGACATCCCCTCGGTCCAAACCCACGTCCGCTGTTCCAGCCGACCGCCCGCCAACCGCGCGCGCAGCTCGACCTCGGGCACGGGGCCGGTCTGCTGGTGATCAACGATGAAGTACCATTGCCGCATTGCGGGCCTCCGCCTCGAGGGGATCACATGGCATGGTGTGCCTGGGCGAGGCTGGTTGGGAGCGGGCAGGGTAGCATGGGGGGTGGGGTGGGGCAATTGCCGGGGGGAGTTGCGCCGGCGCAAGTGG
>CAINDZ010000639.1 GCA_903847545.1 uncultured bacterium
CAGCCCGAGGTGCAGCAGCAGGATGCCGGTGACCCCGCCGGGCCCGGCGAAGAAGACGGCGGCCACCAGCGCCACCTGCAGCAGCGCGACCAGCGCCACGCGCCCGGCCGCGCGCGCGGCGAACGCCGGCCGCGGCGCAGCCAACCAGTTGGCGGCCAGCGGCACGACGACCATGGCGCCCAGCGCATTCATGCGCCACCAGCCGTCCCATCCCGAGTAGAACGGCATGTGCGGGTTGGACCAGAAGAGGGCGCGGCCGATCCACGAGAACATGATGCTGCCGGTCGGCGCCGCAATCGCGGCCAGCGCCACGGCCAGGATGTCGCGCAGCCGCTCGAGCCGCGCGTCGAAGCCCAGCCGTCGCAACACCCACGCGCCGAGCACGGCCTCGGTCACGCTGCCGAGCGCCCCCGGCACGGCGACATCGAGCCCGTAGCCGATGATGACCCGCGTGCCCATCGTCGCCAGCGCCACCACCCAGCACGCCCGCAGCCCCAGCAGCCACAACCCGGCCACGGCCACGCCCGTCGGCAGCCAGATGATGGCCTGGTCGACCACCGAGTAGCCGAACTCGCGCACCTGCGCAGCCGCGACGAGCGCCGCGGCGAACAGGACGTAACGGGCAACCGGCAGCAGGCGCGAGCGGGGCATGGGTCGCAGCCGCCTTGCATGGTCAAAGTGTCGCGTGCGGCATTCCCCGGGCGCACACATCAGGATGGATGGCGGAGGATAGTCGCGATGGCGGCCGGCGGTCAATGAACTTGCGTGGTCGATGACGCGCCGCTGCCGCCGGGTTTCCTATAAGTGTTGGCACGTAGGCGCACTTGCGCCGGCGCAACAATCACGAACCAGCGATTGTTGCGCCGGCGCCGGCGGGAAGCATCGCGTGCGGCGGGCTCGTCGTCAGCCGCGCCCGCCCACCATCGCGAACATGGCCCCCTGCGGGTCGAGGCACTGGACGATCCACGCGCCGCCCGGCACCTCGTGCGGGCCCATCAGCAGCTTGGCGCCGGCCGCCGTCGCGCGGGCCAAGGTGGCGTCGACGCTCTTGACGGTCACGTAGTACAGCCACATCGGGTGCGGCATGTCGGGCGTCTTCGTCATCATGCCGCCGACCGCGGCGCCGTCGATGGCGAAGATCTGGTACGTGCCCATCGGTCCCATGTCCAGCGCCTGGTCCTTCGTCCAGCCGAACATGCCGCTGTAGAAGTCGAAGGCCGCAGGCCCGTCGCCGGCGTGCAGCTCGTGCCAGCCGACGTGGCCGGGCGTCCAGGCGGGCGCGGCGGGCGGCATCGCCTCGCCGTTGCCGCGGAACAGCGTGAACGACGCACCATGCGGGTCGGCCATCACCGCGAAGCGCCCCACGCCGGGGATGTCGCGCGGCTCGCAATACGTGCGGCCGCCGGCGGCCATCACGCGCGCGGCGTCGGCATCGACATCATCGGAGGCGATGTACCCCGTCCAGCAGGGCCGCGCGCCGGTGGCGAGGGCCGCGGGCGGCAGCTCCATCAGGCCGCCGATCTCGCGGTCGCCCGCCGAGATCATGGTGTACTGCGGCTCGGCCAGGCCGCTGTCGCGCATCGTCCAGCCGAAGACCTCGGCGTAGAACGCGCGCGCGGCGGCGGGGTCGGTGGTCATGAGTTCGTACCAGACGAAGGGATGGGATGCGGCGGGCATGGGCGGCCTCCGGGAGTGGGTGGGGAGGCGGCAATACACTTATGAAGTGGGGGGGTGTCAAGAGGGGGGTGGGTGGGCGGAGGGCTACGGTCGAGGAATCGGTTGGGGGGCAGAACGGCGGCTGCGCCGGAAGACGCCACAACACATTGAAAATAAACAAACTAACGGCGGCCCTGGGCGATCGATTTCCCTTGCGCCTGTCGTGTAATTTACTTTAAGATAAATACAAGATACGGATATTGCTTTAAGATGGTTACGTGACGGCCGACCACCTCCATGGGCAAGGATGCAAAACCATGCCGTCCTCGGCCCGCCGCACCAAGGGGATGCCCCGCCATGAACTCGTTCTGCCCGCACTGCGAAACGACCCACGCCGCCACGATGATCGAGGCGGACATCCCGCACACGATCAAGGGCGTCGAAGTAGTGGTCCACGCGCGCCTCATCAAGTGCGGCGCCTGCGGCGCGGAGTTCAACAGCCCCGAACTCGACCAGGACATCGCCGCGCTGGCG
>CAINDZ010000640.1 GCA_903847545.1 uncultured bacterium
CCTGCTGCAGGAGGCGACCGGCACGCCCGCCTTCTCGATGTCGATCGACCCGAGCCGGAACAACACGGCCCGCATCGTGCTGGCCGACGGCTATGGCCGCACTGTCCGGCATGACTTCACGCTCGAGCGCCCGGACACGCCGACGGGCATCACGACGAACACGACGCTGGGCGCCGACGTCATCGCGCTGGCCTGGGTCCCGGCCACGTCGACCGACACGCGCGGGTACAACGTGTACCGCAGCCTGTCGCCGACGGGCCCGTTCACGCGCGCCAACAAGGACGTCATCCTCGGGACTTCGTACTTCGCGGACACGGGCCTGGCCCAGCTGACCACGTACTACTACAAGGTCGGGACGGTCGACCTGTCCGGGGTGCCGAGCCTGCTCTCGGCCACCGTCAGCCGCAGCACGGCGCCCGCCGAGGCGACGAACTTTCCGCGGGCCTTCGCGGGCGAGACCAGCGGCCCGCTCGCGGTCGGCGACGTCGACGGCGACGGGCAACAGGAGATTGTCGTGGCGAGCGGTCAGGTGTACGTCTGGCACGCCAACGGCGAGGAATTGCGTGACGGCGACGGCGACTCGCAGACGCTTGGCAACTTCACCGACTTCGCGGCCGGCACGGTCCTGCAGCCGGCGGCGGTGACCCTGGCCGACCTGGACGGCGTGCCGGGCCTGGAGATGATCGTCAGCGAGCGCGCCCCGGCGATGCAGATCCACGTCTACACGAAGACGGGCGCCGAGCTGGCGGGCTGGCCGCGCAGCCTGTCGCTGCCTTCGGGCGGCAACTGGAACTGGGCGGCGCCGGCGGTCGGGGACATCGACGGCGACCACCAGCCGGAGATCGTGGTGAACACGCTCAACGGCGTGATCTGGGCGTGGAACGCCGACGGCACCGAGGTGCGCGACGGCGACGCGAACCCCGCGACGACGGGCGTGTTCTATGTCCGTGCCGGCGCCACCTACGAGTGGTCGCGCAGCGGCCCGACGCTGTTCGACCTGGACAACGACGGCGCCCTGGACATCATCTTCGGCACGAAGAACGACAGTTCGGGCATCCGGCGCCTGATGGCCCTGAAGTACGACGGGACGTACCCGCCCGGCTTCCCGTACACCGCGAACGGCGCCATCAACGACGACATCGCGATCGGCGACCTCGACGGCGACGGCCTGAAGGAGCTCGTGTTCTACTGCAAGGCGCGGTACGTCTACGCGGTGCGCCAGAACGGCACGAATTACCCCGGCTTCCCGAAGTACACCGGCCTGGCCGCATCCGACGAGTGGGTCGGCTCGCCTGCGCTCGGCGATGTCGACGGCGACGGGCAGCTCGAGATCGTCTACACGCCGAACGAGACCGGCCTGCTCAGCCGGCTGGTCGTGCTGGACACGAACTACGGCGCCGGCACCAGCGGGCAGTACCTGACGGGCTGGCCGGTGACGCTGCCCGGCAGCTCGGAGGGCAGCCCCGTCATCGGCGACATCGACGGCGACGGCTCGCCCGAGATCCTGCACGGCATCGGCGGCGGCAACGCGGCCGCGCCCTACAACCTGTACGCGTACCACGCGAACGGGCAGCCCGTGTCCGGCTTCCCGATCACGCTCGAGGGCCCGCTCATGCCCGGCGTGACCATCACCGACCTCGAGAAGGACGGCGACGTCGACATCGTCTACGCGGGCTGGGACTTCCTGTGCCACGTGTGGGACATGCCGTTCTCGTACGATCGCTCGGACGTGCCGTGGCCGACGTACAAGGCCAACATGCAGCGCACGGGCGTCTACTTCCCGGTCGAGCTGGTCGGCCTTCCGGACGGTCCCGGCGTGCCGCGGGCCGGCCTGCAGCTGGACCGCCCGTACCCGAACCCGTTCAACCCGTCGGCGAAGTTCAACCTCTATGTCGAGGCGCGCGGCGAGCTGACGGTGGACATCTACGACGTGCGCGGCCAGCGCGTCCGGGCCCTGCACCAGGGCGTCATCGAGCCGGGCTGGCACACGATGGTCTGGGACGGCCGTGACGACCTCGGCCGCAACCAGGCGAGCGGCGTGTACCTGGTCCGTGCCCGGGCCGCGGGGCAGGAGGGCATCCAGAAGATGACCCTCGTGAAGTAGCGAACCTCGCCCGGGACGTGGCATTCACGGCCGTCGACGCCGGCATCGGCATCGACGGCCGTGTCGCATGGGTGCGCCGTTGACGGCGGCGCCCCGGTCGCCCTAACGTGGGGGAGCGGGCGCGCGATCGTGCGGACCGCGGGAAGGAACCGGATGCGAGGCGCAGGTCGAGTCCAGGCGAGGACGGTTCGCGCGGCGGCGCTGTGTGTCGCGCTGGCGCTCGCGTGCGGGTGCCACGGGCCGGGCAACGAGGTCGCTCCGGGAGGCGGCACCGCCGTCGTGGCCCTGGCGGCCGACCCGGACGTCCTCAACCCGCTCATCTCCGATTCCGCCGTCGCGGGGATCATCAACGCCGAGCTGTACGACGGCCTGGCCGACATGGGCGAGGACCTGTCCTACCAGCCGCGACTGGCCCGGGGCTGGGACGTCGGGCCCGACGGGCGATCCATCACCTACCACCTGCGGCCGTGGCGCTGGTCCGATGGTGCGCCGTTGACGGCCCGCGATGTCGTGCTGTCGCTGGAGTTGTTCAAGGACGAGCGCATCGGCAGCAAGCGGCGCAGCCTCTACCGCGACGTGACGGGGGCGGAGGCGGTCGACGACAGCACGGTGCGCTATACGCTCGCCGCGCCGGTGGCCGATCCGGTGCAGGCGACGTGGCACCAGGTCCTGCCGTGGCACCTGGTCCAGGGCCTGGACCGTGCGGCGGTGGCCACCTGGCCGATCAACCAGGCGCCCGTGTCCAGCGGCGAATGGCGCCTCGATTCCTGGGCGCACAACCGCGAGTTGGTGCTGGTGCGCAACCCCGCCTACCCGGGGCGCGCCGCGCGCCTGGACAAGGTTATCTTTCGCATCCTGCCCGACGAGGCGACGCGCCTCATCGCGCTCGAGACGGGCGAGGTGGACGTGGCCGACGGCGTGTCGCCGGGCTCGGCCGCGCGGCTCGGCAAGCGCGGCGGACTGCGGCTGGTCGACTGCGGCGGCCGTCGCATCTACGGCGTGCAGTGGAACTGCCTGAGCCCGCTGTTCGCGGACGCGCCGACGCGGCGGGCGTTGTCCCTGGCCATCGACCGCAGGCGCATGATCTCGGCCCTTGCCGACGGCTACGGGCAGCCCGCCGTCGGGCCCATTCCGCCGGCCTTGTGGAACCATGACCGCGCGTTGCAGCCGGACCCGTACGACCCGCCGGCGGCGCGGCGCCTGCTGGCGGACGCGGGCTGGCGCGATGACGACGCGGACGGCGTGCTCGAGAGGCGCGGCCGCCCACTGCGCTTCGAGGTGATCACGCGGGCGGGCGACACGGTGCGCGAGCAGGGCGTGGCGATCCTGCGCGAGAACCTTGCCGCGGTCGGGGCGGTGGTCGAGGCTCGCACGATGGAGCAGGTGGCGGGCGTGGCCCAGGTCAGGGCTGGAAGGTTCGACGCCTACTTCGGGTTGTTCATCGCGAACCTGTACGGCAACCCGGCGCCGTTCGTGCGCTCGACGGCGACCGGCGAGTTCAACCAGGGGCATTACGCCAACGCTGCCGTGGATTCCCTGCTGGACGCCGCGCTCGGCGAGCGTGATCGCGAACGCGCGCTGCCGACCTGGAAGCGGCTGCAGGCCCTCCTGGCGCAGGACCCGCCCATGGCGTACCTGTTCTATCCGGACAACCTCGTGGCCGTGAGCACGCGCCTGCAGGACGTGCGGCCGCACCTCCTGTCGCCGGTCAACAACCTGGCCGAATGGCGGGTGGCGCCCGGCGGCGGCGTGGCGACGGGGCGCGGCCGGTGATTGGCGGGCGGCGTCGGTCCCCGTACATTGAGGTCATGAAGATCCTTCGACATCCCCCGCGGACGGCATGGCCGCTGGCCGGGCTCGCGGCCGGCCTCGTGTTTGTCCTGGTGTGCGTCCTGGCCTGCGGTGGCGACGTCGCCGGCCCGGGCGGCGGCGACCCCGTCGTCATCACCTTCACCCCGGCGGAACAGGGCCAGCAGATCGTCGTCGGCGGCCATCTCGCCTGCGCCGCCCACACGGATCGCGTCGCGGCGCTCGCGGTGACCTGGCGCCTGCGCGGCGCCGTGGTGGGAAGCGCCGCCGAGTACATGTATACCGCCACGTTCGTCGGGCGGGACACGTTGCGCGCGCATGCCGTCGCCGGCGACGTGGTGAAGGACTGGTTCTGGGTGATCGACGTCGAGGCCGAGCCTTCGACCGCGCCGCCGACGGTGCCCAACGTGCAGGCCTCTGCCGGGGCCGAGCCCGTGCAGGTCGACGTGACCTGGAACCGCATCCCGGCCTCCACCTGGCCGCTGGTCGACTACGTGATCAAGGTCTCGGGCACGGGCAGCGTGACCGCCCTGAACTGGGACGCGCTGCCGGAACTGGCCGCAATCCCGCACCAGGCCGGGTTGGCCGCCTACCGGGCGACGTTCGGCGCGGCCGACGGGATGCAGCCCGGGGCGCCGGCCTGGTTCGGCGTGCGTGGCCGCGACAGCCGCGGCCAGATGTCGCCGGTCGTGGCGAACGCCTACACGGTCATCACGACGGAATGGTGGATCGAAGGGCGGGTCACCGACGACACGGGACAACCGATGCTCGGCGTGATCGTCGGTTCGGCGGCGCCGCTGCGCAACGACAACACCGACGACGCCGGCTGGTACCGCCTGGGTCCGTACCGGAGCATCGATGCGGTCACGGTGCGGACGACCACGACCGACCACAGCGACTTCACGAGCGCCAGCCTGTCGGCCACGACCGATGCGCGGCTGGACATGGTGCTGCCCTACCGGTACGGCGTCGACGGCGAGTGCCTCGAGTATGGCGGCAGTTTCATGGAATACGTGCGCAGCATGACGCGCACCGCCGCGGTGCCGGGCGACACCTCGGCCACGCGCCTGTGGCAGTGGGCGAACTATCCCGTGAAGGTCTTCCTGCCCGATTCCACGCTGGGGTCGGGGCGCCAGCTCGACGACCTTGCGCGTCCGATGCTCGCGCGGTGGAATGACGCGGTGGGCGAGCCGGTGCTGGTGGAGGTGGCGACCCCGGGCGAGGCCGACGCCCATTTCCGCTGGGTGACCGATGCCGCCGCCGGTTACGGGCAGGTCGTGCTCGAGCAGCCGGCCGGCGGGATCATCGGGAACGTGGCGCCGCAGCGCATGCGCATCGAGGTGGAGACGGGCCTGTTGACC
>CAINDZ010000641.1 GCA_903847545.1 uncultured bacterium
CCCGCGAAGGCGTCGGCCGCGGGGCGGCCGAGCATGAAGTCGACGTGGTGGCCCGCGGGCATCACGACGTTGGCGGCCAGCGAGTCCAGCAACGCCGCGGTGGTCGGGCCGACGCCGCTGTCGAGGTCGAGGTACACGGTCAGGGCCTCGTCGGCCCCGAAGTCCTGGTAGGTCAGGCCGACGTACAGCTTCGTCTCGTCCCAGGTCAGCCACACGCGCCGCACGTTGGCCAGGCGTCCGCCCGACGTCACGTCGTCGGCGACGTCGTCGACGACCTTGTCGGCCGCGTCCCAGTCCGCGGCGCCGGCGGTGATCGCGCCGTCGATGACGGGTGTGTCGAAGGGTACCGCCCTCGCGGCCGGCGCCAGCGCGGCGGCCAGGATCAGGACGAGGGCGACCGGGACAAGAAGGCCCCCGAGGGGGGCCGCGGGGGGCGTCGGCCGCCCCTTGGGCATGTTGGTGTTCATAGTCGGGGAAGGTAAGCGATCCGGGGGGTCCAATTCAATCCCCAAGCCCCCGGGAATGTCCCCGTTCGCTGCGGGTTTTCCGCAAGCGCGGGCGTGGTTGGGTGGTTGTTGGCCGGGCCGATCCGGTGTAAGGTGCGCCCCCATGGGAACCTGTTGCCATCCGGGCCGTCGCGGGCGCGCCGCCTCCTTGCGGGGCGTCATCGCGCCTTTCCTGCTGCTGCTGGCCTGCCTGGGGGGTTGCGGCCGCTCGGACCGCTCGCGCTCGGTGGTCGTCTGGGAGCAGATGGACCCCAAGGAGCAGGAGCTGTTCGACATCCATGTCGCCCAGTTCCGCCAGGCGCACCCGGAGTTCGCCTCCTTTTCGATCGAGCGCGTGCACTACCGCGTCGAGGACCTGCAGACCCAGTTCCAGACCGCGGCGCTGGCCTTCGGCGGCCCCAGCCTGGTCTACGGTCCCTCCGACAAGATCGGCCCCTACTCGATCATGGGCCTGCTGATGCCGGTCGACGAGCTGCTGCCCGCCGCAGAGCTGGCGCGCTTCCAGGCCGGCACGCTGCCCGAGCTGCAGGGCAAGGTCTGGGGCCTGCCCGACCAGGTGGGCAACCACCTGACCCTGGTGGCCAACCGCGCGCTGGTCGACACCATCGCCGGCGACACCGACACCTGGCTGAGGCAGCTGGAGAAGCTGACCATCGACAAGGACGGCGACGGCAAGCCCGAGCAGTACGGCCTGGTGTTCAACCTGCTCGAGCCGTTCTGGCTGGTGCCCTGGGTGGGCGGCTACGGCGGCGCGGTGATGGACGACCAGTCGCGCCCCACGCTCGACACGCCGGCGATGACGCAGGCCCTCGGCTTCCTGTCCGACCTCAAGCAGCGGCGCGTCGTGCCGCTGGAGTGCGACTACCCGCTGGCCGACACCATCTTCAAGGAGGGCCGCGCCGCCTACCTGATCAACGGCCCCTGGTCGTGGCAGGGCTACCGTGACGGCGGCATCGACATCCAGCTGGCGCCGCTGCCCATGGTCAGCGCCAGCGGCCAGTGGCCGGCCCCGCTCATCTCGGCCAAGTGCTACAGCATCAACCGCTGGCTGGACCCGGCGACGAAGGAGTGCACGGCCGCGCTGCTGGCCTGGCTGACCGGGCCCGAGGTGCAGCTGGACCTGGCGCGCAAGCTGGGCGTGCAGCCGGGCGACCTGACGGCCGCCGCCGCCCCCGAGCTGAAGGACGACCCGCTGATGACGGCCAGCCGCGAGCAGATCGCCCGCGGCCGGCTGATGCCGATCGTGCCCGAGATGCGCGCCATCTGGGACGCGATGCGCCCCTCGTACCAGAGCGTGATGAACGGCGAGCTGACGCCGGCCGCCGCCGCGGCCGCGATGCAGAAGCAGGCCTCCGAGTCGATCGAGGTGATGCACGAATGAACGGTCGCCGCAGGCTCGTCCTCTGGTTCCTGTTGCCGTCGCTGCTGGTGCTGGCCGGTGTGGTGGCGTACCCGTTCGTGTTCAACCTGTGGATCTCGCTGACCGACTGGAACATGTTCCACTTCCAGCACCCGCAGTTCCAGGGGCTGGGCCACTTCGCGAAGATAGCCCGCATGATCGGCGAGCCGTTCGCGCGCCCGCTGCCCGAGTGGCCGTCCGCGTTCGCGGCGAACGAGTTCTACCGCATCTTCGGCAAGACCTTCGCCTGGACCGCGGTCAACCTGGTCTTCCACTTCACGCTGGGGCTGGGCGCGGCCCTGCTGCTGAACCGAAAGCTGCCGGCCCGCGGCCTGTACCGGGCCCTGCTGATCCTGCCGTGGGCCATGCCGCAGTACATCAGCGCCCTGACGTGGCGCGGCATGTTCAACACCGAGTACGGCGTCATCAACCAGCTGCTGGCCAAGGTCGGCGCCGCGCCGGTGCCCTGGTTCAGTTCCGAGTTCTGGGCCTTCCTGGCGCCCACGATCACCAACATCTGGCTGGGCTTCCCGTTCATCATGGTGATCGCCCTGGGCGGCCTGCAGAGCATCCCGCAGGAGCTGTACGAGGCCGCGCGCATCGACGGCGCCGGCCCGGTGCGCCGCTTCTTCAGCATCACGCTGCCGATGCTCAAGCCGGTGCTGCTACCGGCGCTGGTGCTGGGCACCATCTGGACGTTCAACAACCTGAACGTCATCTGGCTGGTCACCGACCAGGGCCTGCCCGCCGACAAGACGCACATCCTCGTGACCTACGTCTACAAGGCGGCGTTCTTCTACTACCGCTACGGCTATGCGGCGGCGTTCAGCGTCTTCATCTTCCTGGTGCTGATGTTCATCGTGCGCGGCTACGACCGCGTGGCGCGGCAGGAGGTCTACTGATGAAGGGCAGGCGCCGCGTCGCGAAGGCCTGGGAGATGGTCTGGGTCCACGCCCTGGTGTGGCTGCTGGTGATCTTCGCCGTGTTCCCGGTGCTGCAGGTGATCGGCATCAGCCTGCGCCCGGGCGACCAACTCTACTCGACGAAGCTGGAGCTGGTGCCGCCGCACGCGACGCTCGACGCCTACCGCATCATGCTGACCGAGAAGCCGTTCTTTCGCTGGCTGGGCAACTCGCTGCTGGTCTCGCTGTCGACGGCGCTGGTGGGCGTGGCGCTGGCCAGCCTGGGCGGGTTCGCGCTGTCGCGCGGGCGCTTCGCCGGCCGCGGCGCCGTGCTGCAGGGCATCCTGATGACGCAGATGTTCCCGGCGACGATGCTGCTGCTGCCGCTGTACCTGCTGATGCGCAAGCTGCACCTGGTCGACACGCTGGCCGGCGTGGTCGTCGCCTACGTGGCGACGGCGCTGCCGTTCTGCATCTGGACGATGAAGGGCTACTACGACACCATTCCCGCCGCCCTGAACGAGGCCGCGCTCATCGACGGCTGCACGCCGCTCAGCGCGTTCACGCGCGTGACGCTGCCGCTGAGCGCGCCGGCGCTGGTCATCACCGCGCTGTTCAGCTTCATGACGGGATGGAGCGAGTTCATGGTGGCCCGCGTGCTGCTGGCCAGTCAGGACCTGATGACGCTGCCCCTGGGGCTGGAGTCGCTGTTCACCACCTACCAGACCGAGTGGGCCAACTACGCGGCCGGCTCGTTGCTGGTGTGCATCCCGGTCGTGGCGCTGTTCCTGGCGCTGAACCGGTTCCTGGTCTCTGGCCTGACGCTGGGCAGCGTCAAGGGCTGACGAAAGGGCATCGATGAAGCTGGACCTGGGCTGCGGGATGAAGAAGAGGGAGGGGTTCACCGGCGTCGACCGCCTGGCCCTGCCGGGCGTGGACATCGTCTGCGACCTCGACCGCGAGCCCCTGCCGCTGCCCGACGACAGCGTCGACGAGGTCTTCACGATGCACTTCCTGGAGCACACCGCCGACCTGCTGGCCGTGATGCAGGAGGTGTGGCGCGTGTGTCGCGACGGCGCCCGCGTGTCGATCGCGGTGCCGTACTTCAACTCGATCGGCGCCTTCCGCGACCCGACGCACCGCCGCTTCTTCACCTGGGAGACGTTCGATCATTTCACCGACGGCGGCAGCGTGCCGTCGTTCTACGGCGAGGCGCGCTTCCGCATCGCGCGGCGACGCCTGCTGTTCTGGCCGGCCAACTCGAACTGGAAGGGCCATGTGCGCTTCGGCTACCTGTGGCCGCTGCAGGCGCTGGCCAACGCCTTCCCGTACTACTACGAGCACTCGCTGCTGCGCTGCATCGCCGCGAGCGACCTGCAGGTCGAGCTGGTCGTGCTCAAGCCGAAGGGCGCCGCCCCGCGGTCCTGAGTCCGCCGGGCGACGCCCCTCTTGCGTCCGCAAACGCGGCCCGCCGCGCGCCTAGCGCGCCGCCTTCACCGGATAGATCGAGTCCACCACTGCCACCGCCACCTCCTGCACGAATCCGTCCGGGCCGTTCAGCGCCAGCACCAGTCGCCCGGGACCGTACGCGGCCAGGTAGCGCTCGAACAGCGGCCGCAGGTCGAACGCCGCCTGCTGCGTGAAGTAGGCGTCGCACATCTCCTCGTTTTCGTGCACCAGCGTCAGCACCGCGCGCGGCGGGCTGGTCTCCTGGAAGCCGCCGGACATCCACAGCGAGAACGCGTGCGCCGGCCCGCAGCCCGAGTAGCCCACCTGCAGCGACAGCAGCGGGCCCCATGCGTCCGCGCCCAGCAGCGTCCACGGCGCGTGGTGCAACTGGCCAGGGCGCAGGTCCGTGAACTGGACGACACCCGGCGCCGGCGGCGGCGTCCAGCCGTTCACGATGCCGAAGTCGGCGCCCAGCCAGCCCTGCGGCGCGCCGTCGGGCCCGGCGGGAATAACGACGCTGAGCGGGTTGGGCGTGGTCAACTCGACCGGCACCGGCGTCATCGCCATCGACTGGAAGAGCGCTTCGTACAGGCCGGGCTCCACCACGTCGACGGCCCAGCGGCCGTCGGCGTCGGGCATCGCCCACGTGACCGTGCCGTCGGGCGCGGTCACCTGCACGCCGCCGGCAAGGATGGGCTGCTCGCCGGCATCGCGCACGCCATCGCGGTCGGCGTCCAGGAAGCAGGCGCCGCCCAGTTGCGCGCCGCCGGGCGCGGGCCCGCAGGTGATGTCGGCGCCGAACGAGAACGCGGCCAGCGTCGGGTCGCTGAAGATCCAGGTCCGCGGGGCCGAGGCCGCGCCGGCCGCCAGCAGGCCGCCGTCCAGCTGCGCCGTGTAGTCGTAGCCCCAGGCCGTGGAGTCGGGCGTGACGATCGTGGTGTCGCGCAGGTCGGGGCGCTCGCCGCCGAAGTCGGCGTTGGTCGGCACCACGCCTTCGGGGCGCAGGTCGCGCAGCCAGACCACGAGCGGCGCCGCCACGGCGTGGTCCGACAGGTTGCGCACC
>CAINDZ010000642.1 GCA_903847545.1 uncultured bacterium
CGGCAGTGGTAGTCGGCGGCGCGGCCGTACGTGTCGGGACAGAACAGCGTGACGCCGCCGACGCCGCGGCGCGCCGCGAACTCGGCGATGGCCTCGACGGGGCCGGGCTCGCCGCGGATCGCGGCGCGGTCGTTGACGGGCACGACCACCTGGTCGAAGCCGCACGAGACGCGCTGGGGACCATGGTCGCCGAGGCCGATCATCTCGACCGGCACGCCGAGCGCGGCAGCCGCCTCGGCCGCGGGCACCAGTTCGCCGAAGCGCGGCGTCGGCAGGCGCAGCGTCACCAGGGGCTGGCCGTCGGCGGCCGTGTGCAGCCGCACGGGAAGCGTTCCCGCACCCGTCTCGACCAGCAGGTCGAGCCCCTCGGTCGACGGCTTGTAGAAGCCGCGGTCGGCCATCGACGCGAACGCGGCGATGAGCACGTGCCCGCTGAGCGCCGCCTCGCGGCGCCGCGTGAAGAAGCGCAGCTTGACGTCGGCCCGCGGGTTGTCCGGCGGCAGCACGAAGCCGGCCTCCATCGAGAGCTCGCCCGTGATCTGCATCATCTCGGCCTCGGTCAGGCACGCGGCATTGGGGATGATGGCGGCGGGGTTGCCCGTGAACGGCCGCGACGCGAACGCATCGACGATGTGGAAGGGGATGATCGCCATGGTGTCCTCGTTTCGCCGTGGCGGCTTGCCGGCGAAGCCGCCGTTCCTGCCGGGGTCGCGCCCCGGGAGGGAGCGCGGCCGTTGAGCGAAATGCCGTCGGACCTGGCTGAGTCCTCAATCTACCAGATTTCCGGCGGCGCCACAACGGCATGGCACCCGCGGGGCCCGGAACCATATATTCCCGGCTCGGTTCAGATGCTTTCCGCGTCCCACGGCCCCGCCTCGGCGTGAAAGGAATCCATGTCAGTCCGCATCCGGATCCGCTTGTCCGGGAGCCGGTTGGCGACCGCCTGCCCGGCGCCGCGCGCAACCGTGCTGGCCGCCGCGCTGGCCGTGCTCCTGCCGCTCGCGCCCGCCGCCGTGTCGGCGGGCCAGCCGTCGCCTGCCGCGCGCATCGCCGAGTTGCAGCGCGCCGGTCGCGTGACCGAGGCGCTGGCCCTGTGCCGGCAGGAGAACGCCGCCCACCCGGGTGATGCGGTGATGCTCTACAACCAGGCGTGCCTCGAGAATCGCGCCGGCAACGCGGCGGCCGCCGTGGCCTGCCTGCGGGCGGCGCTGGCGGCGGGCTTCGACGACCTGGCGTTCGCCGAGGAGGATCCCGACCTGCAGGGCGCCGCGCGGGACGGCGCGCGCGCGGCGATCGACGAGGCACGGCGCCAGCGCCAGGACCTGGCTGCGTGGCGCGGGGCCCGCCTGGCCGTCGGCAAGCCGGTGACGCTCCCCCTGGCCGCGCCCGCGGGCGGGACGACCGGGGGCACCCTCACCTTGACCTGGGTGGCCACCGGCCTGGACCTGCGGCTCGACGTGGACGACGCGGGAGGGCGCTACCTGCCGGCCGAGGGCGCCAGCCCGTGGGCGGGCAAGGGGGGCGTCATCGTCGCCCTGGGCGACCTGCGCGAGAAGGAAGGCGTGACCGGCGACGTCTTCCTGTTCGCGTTCGGGACAGAGAAGGACGCCGGCGTCGGCTCGCTATTCGTCGTCGAGACGGGCCGCTGGCAGCGCGTGCGCGAGCTGCAGCCGAAATTCCGCGGCGCCGGCACGGCGCACCTGGTGATGGACGCCTCGATCCCCTGGTCGGCGATCAGCCCCTATCACCCGCTCACCGAGCGCGTGCTGGGGCTGGACGCGGTGGTGGTCGGCGCCGACGGGTCGCCGGGCCCGGGACTGACGGGACGCCGCCTGTGGCAGCAACCCGACGCGCGCGCGATCGGCGCCGCGCGCCTCGACTTCGACCTGGCGTCGGTCCCGGCCGGCGCGCTCGAGGGTCGCACCCCCACCGCGATCGTCACCACGCGCACCATGGCGCTGAACCTGGTCGCGACCGCGGCCACCGCCGGCGAGGGCTCGCTGACGATCGACTTCCGCGATGGGCAGGGCAATTCGCTGCTGGCCGACGGCGCCAAGGCGGAGGCCGTGGCGCTGGTCGCCGGCGTCAACGCCATCAACCGCGCCGTCGACTTCGGCAAGGTCCACCGCGGGCCGTGCCGCATCGAAGCGACGCTGTCGCTGCCCTCGGGCCTGCAGGCATCCTGGTCGACGTGGCTCCTGAACCTGGGACCCGACTGGGAGCAGGCGTACCGCACCGCGATCGCCAAGCTGCCGCCCGCCGAGCAGCCGACCGGCGAGTACTACCTGGCGGCCGTCGCCGACGCCGTCTCGCGCCACCGGGCGCGCCGCCATCCCGGGGCGCTGACCACGACGCTGGGCGACCTGAACCTGATGCTCGCGCGCTTCAAGCAGACCGGATCGCTGGTGCCCGCGGAGGGCTCGACGCCGTTCGTCTACCCGGGCCCCGGGGGAAGCGATCGCCTGTGCCAGATCGTCGTGCCGGCCGGCCGTCCGGCGGGCACGCCGCTGGCGCCGGTGGTGCTGGCCGGGCACGTGCCGGAGGACGGGCCGCGCCTGGCGGCGCGCATCCTGCGCTACCTGGAGAAGGAGTCGCCCCGGGCCGGCGCGGCGGCGAAGGACGGGCCCACTCCCGCCGCGTGGCCGGTCTATGTCGTCGCCGACGGCGAGGATCCCTCCCGGGACGGCTCCGCTCTGGCGGAACTGCGCGCGTGCCTGCAGTGGGCGACGAAGCGCTTCGACGCGCGCGCCGTCTCGCTGGTCGCCCAGCACGGCGCGGTGGCCCCCGCACTGGCGATGATGCGCGATCGCGACATTCGCATCGACCGGCTGCTGCTGTTCGCCGACGAGACGCTGGCGCCGTGGCCCAACGCCGACGCCGCGGAACTGGACCGCCGGGTGGGCCCCTCCCCCGGCTCGCCGGACCTGACCTGGGTGGACTTCGAGCAGGAGACGGGCGTGGGCGGGCAGGGGCGCGCGCTGCGCGCAGCCCTCGCGCGCCTGGGCTGGCCGGTGCGCGACGTGAAGGTGCGCGGCGGCTCGAACTACACGCAGGTCGCGGACCGTGCCTGCATGTGGCAGGCCGCCGCGGCCGGTCGCGACGGCGGGCGCTGAGCGGGCGCCGGCGGCATCGCACAGGAGGACGACGGTGGCTCCCTCCCGGCAGGCAAGCCTGCGCCGACAGTTGCACGCGCTGGCCGAGCCCTCGGGCGCCGAGGCGGCGACCGCGGCCTTCGTGGCCGCACGCCTGGAGGCGCTGCGCCCTGACGGCCTCCTGACGGGGCTCGGTGGCCACGGCGTGGCGGCCCTCTTCGACGGCGGCCGGCCGGGGCCCACGGTGGTGCTGCGCGCCGAGCTCGACGCCGTCGCCGTGCCGGAATCGATTCCCCTGCGTCACGCCTCGCGCACGCCCGGCTGCTCGCACAAATGCGGCCACGACGGACACATGGCCATCCTGCTGGAGGTCGCGCGGCGCCTGGCCCGCGCGCGGCCCGCCTGCGGGCGCGTCGTCGCGCTCTTCCAGCCCGCCGAGGAGACCGGCGCGGGCGCGGCCGCGGTCGCCGCCGACGACCGGTTCGCCGCCCTGCGTCCCGACTGGCTGTTCGCGC
Organism: uncultured bacterium; assembly: GCA_903847545.1. Classification (GTDB taxonomy): domain Bacteria; phylum Krumholzibacteriota; class Krumholzibacteriia; order LZORAL124-64-63; family LZORAL124-64-63; genus CAINDZ01. Next base: position 3,608 of record CAINDZ010000642.1, read on the forward strand.
TGCACAACCTGCCGGGCTACGACGTGGGCCGCGTGCTGGTCCGTCCCGGCGCCTTCGCCGCCGGCAGCGCCGGCCTTCGCGTCACGCTGCGGGGCCGCACCGCGCACGCCGCCCATCCGGAGCAGGGGCGCTCGCCCGACCGGGCGATGGGCGAGCTCATCACGGCGCTGGTGACGCTGCCGCCGCGGCCCGACGCCGGCGACGCGCTGGAGCTGGTGACGGTCACGCACGCGCGCCTGGGCGACCCCGCGTTCGGCATCGCGCCTGGCGAGGCCGAGATCCTGGCCACGCTGCGCGCGGACGACGACGATGCCCTTTCGGCGCTGCGGAAGCAGGCCACGACCGCGGCCCGCGACATCGCCCGCAGCCACGGGCTGCGCTGCCGCCTGGACTGGGAAGAGGTGTTTCCCGTCACCTGGAACGACCCCGCGGCCGCGGCGCTGGTGCGGCGCGCCGCGCGCGAGAACGGCCTGGCCGTGGCGCGCCCGCGCGAGAGCGCGTTCCGCTGGTCCGAGGACTTCGGCGTGCTGGCGCGGCTGGGCCGCGGCGCGCTGTTCGGCCTGGGCGCCGGGCGCCGGCATCCGGGCCTGCATGCGGAGGACTACGACTTCAACGATGCGCTGCTGCCCGTCGGCGCGGCGCTGATGCACCGCCTGGCCCTCGAGGCGCTTCAGGAGCCCGCAGGATCGCCCGGCGGCAGCAGGCGGTAGACGATCGTGAGCGGATCGCGCCACGCGACCGCGACTCCCGGCAAGGCCTCGAGATGGTCGAGCATCGCCCGGTCCGGCAGCAACTGCCTCTCGATCTCCCCGACGACCAGGAAATCCGCGCCGCGCGCCCGCGCCCGCGCCACGAGGTCCGGCGGGTCGGCGGCCTGGCTCGGGTACGGCGCATAGGCCAGGTGCGCGTAGTGCGCCAGGTGCCCCTTGCGCGCCATGAGGACGAGCGGCCGCCCCGGGTGCCCGGCGACCGCGCCGGCCGTCCACGCCGGCGCCGCTGCGATGGCCGCCTCGAGGTGGCGCGGCTGCTGCCGGTCGTAGAACACGATCGACCGGTGGATGTGGCCCGCGTGCAGCGCCACGACCAGCCCGGCAACCGCCAGGCACGCGGGCGCGCGCCACCGCGGCAGGCGCTCGAGCGCCAGCGCCGTCACCAGCGCCCACGCCGGCACCATCGGCAGCGCGAAGCGCGGCCGGTGGAACAGCGCACCGAGCGCCAGGAACATCACCACCCCCAGCAGCAGGAACGCGACCTGCCGGCGGTCCGGCCGTCGCCATGCGAGCACGCCCAGGCCGACGAGGGCCAGCGCCCCGTACGTCAGGCCCGTCACCTCGTTGAGGTCGGCCGCGAAGTGGCGGGGCAGGTTGGCCAGGTAGTGCCCCGCGAAGTGCGCGGGATCGTGCGCGACCAGCGCGCCCAGCGAGCCGAAGCCGCCGGCCGGAACCTCGGCGGCGCGGGCGCCGCCGTAGAACTCGTCGACGATGTTCTGCAGGTTGCGCGACGCGAGCCACCGCCCGGCCTGGACGCGGGTCACGGCCAGCCACGGCCCCGCCACGAGCGCGAACCCGCCCCAGAGCAGCGCCACGGCCTCGAGCCGCCGCCGGCGCGGCAACCGGTCCGGATCCACCGCGAGCAGGACCAGGGTCGCCCAGGCCGCCACCACCACGCCGACGTCGCGCGCCAGCCACGACAGGCCCGCGACGGCCCCCGCGGCCAGACAGGCGGCGCGACCGGGCGCGCGGCCCAGCAGCAGCGCGGCCGCGCCCACGACCAGCAGCGTGAACAGGGGATCGGAGGCGGCCTTCTGGGCATGGATGAAGAAGACCTTGGTGGACGCCGTCAGCACGAGCACGACGGCAGCCGTGCGCGCGCCCGCCAGCCGGCGCGCCAGGCGGTGGACCACCAGCAGCGTCAGCGCCGCGCACACGAGGCTCAGGACGACCGCCGCGCGGTACCAGCCCACGCCCAGCGGCGCCAGCAGCGCGTGCACGGGCGCCAGCGCCAGCGAGTACAGCGGCCCCTTGAACGGGTAGTTGGCGACGTCGAGGCGGCCGGCCGCCACCGCCTGCGCGGCGGGGGCCAGCTCGGCGAAGAAATCCGCCTCGACACCGAGGTCGCCGAGCGGGGCGTACCGCAGCGACAACGCGAGGCCCAGGCCCGCGTACGCGACCACGAAGGCCACCGGCCACCACCGTCTCGCCGTGCCGTTCAACACCACCGGATCTCACCCCTTTTTCGGCCCTTCCGCGGGCCCGCCGCTGCCAGATTCGGCCCGGGCGGCGCCGGCGGCAAGCCCTGATCGCAGCAGCCCCTTACGTGCATCGCTGCAACAAGTTGAGAACGACAATCACTGCGGGCCAAAAACGGTTGAGATGACCCCGCCGGCGACTTAATGTAGCCGGACCCATTGCCTGCGGAGCTTCCCTCTTCAGCCCGGGAGTACGGTTTCATGTCGTCATTCGGATCGGTCGCCTGGTCATCGGTCGGGAAGAAGGTGATCACCGGGCTGACGGGCTTCCTGCTCATCGGTTTCGTCGCCGTCCACCTGCTCGGTAACCTCACCCTCTTCATCGGCGCCCACGCCTTCAACGAATACGCCCACTTCCTGGAGTCGGCCGTGCACGGCTGGCTCATCTACGCCTTCGAGGTGGGCCTGATCGTCATCTTCGCCTTCCACATCGTGGCGGCGGTGACCGTCGCCGTGGCCGACAAGATGGCCGCGCGCAAGCAGGGCTACAAGTACGCCCGCAACGCCGGCGGCCGCAGCCGCAAGACGCTGGCCTCGCGCTCGATGATCATCTCGGGCGCCGTGATCGCGTTCTTCGTCATCGCGCACATCTTCCTGTTCAAGTTCAACGCGGGCAACCCGCTCCCGAAGAACGAGGACGGGACGAAGGACCTGTTCAGCGTGGTCGCGAAGGTGTTCGAGGACCCGGCCTTCACCGGGTTCACCGTCCTGGCCATGATCCTGCTGGGCATGCACCTGCGCCACGGGTTCTGGAGCGCGTTTCAGTCGCTGGGCTGGACCAACGACCGCTGGCTCCCGATCCTGACGCGCGCGGCGCTGGTCGTGTCGATCGTGCTGGCGATCGGCTTCATCGTGCTGCCGCTGTACATGCACCTCAACGGAAACCCGCACGCCATGCCGGGAGGTCACTAGGATGACGACGGACAATCGCGTCCTGGACGCCAAGATCCCCGGCGGCCCCCTGGCCGACAAGTGGGATCGCCATGAGATGGACAACCCGCTGGTGGCCCCGGGCGGCAACCGGCGCAAGTTCACGGTGATCGTCGTGGGCACCGGCCTGGCCGGCGGCGGCGCCGCCGCGACCCTGGGCGAGCTGGGCTACAACGTGCTCAACTTCTGCATCCAGGACACGCCGCGCCGCGCGCACAGCGTGGCCGCGCAGGGCGGCATCAACGCCGCCAAGAACTACCAGAACGACGGCGACAGCGTGCAGCGCCTGTTCTACGACACGATCAAGGGCGGCGACTACCGTTCCCGGGAAGCGAACGTGTACCGCCTGGCGCAGCTGTCGACCGGCATCATCGACCAGTCGGTGGCGATGGGCGTGCCTTTCGCCCGCGAGTACGGCGGCACCCTGTCGAACCGCTCGTTCGGCGGCGTGCAGGTCAGCCGCACCTTCTACGCGCGCGGCCAGACGGGCCAGCAGCTGCTGCTGGGCGTCTACAGCGCGCTGGTGCGCCAGGTCGAGGCCGGCACCGTGAAGATGTTCCCGCGGCACGAGATGCTGGACCTGGTCGTCGTCGACGGCCGGGCCCGCGGCATCATCGCGCGCGAACTGACGACCGGCGAGATCAAGCGCTTCGCGGCCGACGCCGTCGTGCTGGCCACCGGCGGCTACAGCCCGGTGTTCTACCTCTCGACGAACGCCGTCAACTGCAACGCGACCGCCATCTGGCGGGCGCACCGGCGCGGCGCGCTGTTCAGCAACCCGTGCTACACGCAGATCCACCCGACGGCCGTGCCGCAGATGGGCGACTACCAGTCCAAACTCACCCTGATGAGCGAGAGCCTGCGCAACGACGGCCGCGTGTGGGTGCCGAAGACGGCCGGCGACAAGCGGCGGCCGAACGAGATCCCCGAGGCCGAGCGCGACTACTACCTCGAGCGCCGCTACCCGGCCTTCGGCAACCTGGTGCCGCGCGACATCGCGGCCCGGGCGGCCAAGGTCGAGTGCGACCAGGGCAAGAGCGCGTACTTCTCGCCGCAGTCGGTGTACCTGGACTTCGCCGACGCCATCAAGCGCCTGGGCAAGGGCGTCGTCGGCGACCGCTACGGCAACCTGTTCGACATGTACCGCGAGATCATCGGCGACAGCCCTTACGACACGCCGATGATGATCTATCCCGCCCCCCACTACACGATGGGCGGCCTGTGGGTCGACTACAACCTGCAGGGCACCATCGAGGGCCTGTTCGTGGCCGGCGAGGCGAACTTCTCCGACCACGGCGCCAACCGCCTGGGCGCCAGCGCCCTGATGCAGGGCCTGGCCGACGGCTACTTCGTGGTGCCGCGCGTGGTGGCGTCGTACCTGGCGAACGCCAAGGTCTCGACGGTCAAGGCCGACCACGACGGCTTCAAGGCCGTCGAGGACGAGGTGCGCGCGCACATCGGGCGCCTGCTGGCCATCAAGGGCAAGCGCACGGTCCGCGACATCCACTGGGAGTTGGGCCGCACGATGTGGGACAAGGTCGGCATGGCCCGCAACGCCGACGGCCTCAAGCAGGCCATCGCCGAGATCGGCCGGCTGCGCGAGTCGTTCTGGCACGACCTGGCCCTGACCGGCGGCGAGGCCGACCTGAACAAGCAGCTCGAACAGGCCAACCGCCTGTGCGACTACCTTGAACTGGGCGAGCTCATGGCGCGCGACGCCCTGATGCGCGAGGAGTCGTGCGGCGGCCATTTCCGCGAGGAGCACCAGACGCCCGAGGGCGA
>CAINDZ010000643.1 GCA_903847545.1 uncultured bacterium
GCGGACCAGGATCCCGCGCCGCGCGCCCCGGCCCGTGCCCACCATCAGGGCAGCCGGCACCGCCAGGCCCAGGGCGCACGGACAGGCGATGATCAGCACGCTGCAGACCGCGTTGGCCAGCCGGCTCCACAGCGTGGCGTCGTCCCAGCCGCCGAGCGTCCCGGCCACGTACCAGCCGATGCCCGTGAGCGCGGCCACGCCGATCACCGCCGGCACGAACACCGCCGCGACGCGGTCGGCCAGCAGCTGCACCGGCGCCTTGCTGTTCTGCGCCGACTCGACCAGCTGGACGATCTGCGCCAGCGCCGTCTGCGCGCCGACCCTGGTGACGCGCACGACAAGTCGCCCGTCCACGTTGAGCGTCCCGCCGATGACGTCGTCGCCCACGCGCCTGGCCACGGGCAGGGGTTCGCCCGTGATCATCGACTCGTCGACGCTCGAGCCGCCCTCGACGACCACGCCGTCGATCGGCACGCTGTCGCCCGGCCGCACCAGCACGGTGTCGCCGGGATCGACCTGGCCGACGGGCACCTCGACGGCCTCGCCGTTCGCGTCGAGCCGCCAGGCCGTGGCGGGGGCCAGTTGCAGCAACTCGTGGATGGCGTGGCCGGCGCTCTGCCGCGCGCGGCTCTCCAGCCAGTGCCCGAGGCTGATCAGCGCCAGCAGGCCCGTCGCCTCCATGAAGTAGAGGTTCGGCAGCGTCGCCCAGGCGCCCAGGCGCTGGCCGGCGAAGGCGACCAGCGAGTACAGCCAGGCCACGCTGGCGCCCATGGCGATGAGCACGTCCATGTCGGTGGTCCGGCGCCGCAGCGCGGCCCAGGCGTTCCGGAAGAAGGCCGAGCCGACCAGCGCCAGCGCCGCCGTGCTCGTGGCCAGCGCCACCCAGTCCATCCAGGGTCCGGGGTGGCGGCCGCCGAAGTGGAGGATCCAGTGCGCGGCCTCGACCGGCAGCCACAGCGCGATGCCGATGACGGCCCGACGCAGCCAGGCCCGGGCGTGTTCGTCCTGGCGGCGCAGCCGGGCCTGCTCGGCGGCGGCCGCATCGGGGCCCGACGACTCGGGCGTGGCGGCGTAGCCGGCGGCCGTGATGGAGTCGGCGATCAGCTGCGGCGAGGTGACGTTCGCGTCGAACCGCACGGTGGCCCGGCCGCGGGCCAGGTTCACCTGCGCCGAGGTGACGCCCGGCACGGCGCGCGCGGCCTTCTCGACATGGCTGACGCAGGCGGCGCAGTTCATGCCCGACACGCTGAGCGCCGCCTCCGGCGCCGCGGCCGTCGGGTTCGTGTTCGTTCCCGGTGCACCCATGTCCGTGCGCTCCTCCGCTGTCGCCGCGACCGTTGGCTGACCTGTCGCCCCAAATAACCCACGGTGGCCGCGAACGGCCACCGGCGCCGCCGGGCACTTCCCGCCGCCGGGATGGCGGCCGCCGGCGGATGGGCGTAACATCTCACAGCATTTTACTGGGATGACATGCCACCCCGCGCCGCGCGCCGCTCCCGGTCCCGTGTCCTCGTCCCGAAAGGCTGGTCCGGCCCGATGGCATTCTGCACCCGTTGCGCCACGGCGCTGCCTGAGGGCGCGCGCTTCTGCCCGGCCTGCGCCGCCGCGGTGCCCGCACCGACGGCGGATGATGCGCCACCGACCGCTGCCGCGACCACCGCCGCCACGGTTGCCGCCCCCCGCGGGGCTCCGGGCGCGGCGACCGTGGACGCGCACGGGCCGACCGTCGCCAGCCACCACGGCCGCTTCGAGACGGGCACGCGCCTGGGCACGCGCTACCGCATCGTCGCGCTGCTCGGCCGCGGCGGGATGGGCGAGGTCTACCGTGCCGACGACCTCGAGCTGGGCCAGTCGGTCGCGCTGAAGTTCCTGCCCGAGTCGGTGTCGCGCAACGCGGCCGAGCTGGCCCGCTTCCGCAACGAGGTCCGCGTCGCGCGCCTGATCGCGCATCCGAACGTGTGTCGCGTGTACGACATCGGCGAGATCGACGGCCACGTCTTCCTGTCCATGGAGTACATCGACGGCGAGGACCTCGCCTCGGTGCTGCGTCGGATGGGGCGGCCTTCGTCCGACAAGGCGCTCGAGATCGCCCGCCAGGTGTGCCTGGGCCTGGCCGCCGCGCACGAGGCGGGCATGCTGCACCGCGACCTGAAGCCCGCGAACGTGATGATCGACGGGCGCGGGCGCGCGCGCATCACCGACTTCGGCCTGGCCGGGCTGGCGGACGAGCTGGCGCGCGAGGGACGCATCGCCGGCACGCCGGGCTACATGGCGCCCGAGCAGATCAAGGACGGGCGCGTCTCGGCGCGCAGCGACATCTACGCGCTGGGCCTGCTCCTGTACGAGGTCTTCACCGGCAAGCGCGTGTTCACGGCCACGACCCTGGGCGAGCTGCGGCAGCAGCAGGAGTCCGGCTCGTTCACCAGCCTGACCGAGGTGGTGCGCGACATCGACCCCGCGGTCGAGCGCGTCGTCGTGCGCTGCCTCGAGTCCGACCCCGAGGCGCGTCCCGCGTCGGCGTACGCCGTGCTCGGCGCCCTGCCCGGCGGCGACCCGCTGGCCGCGGCGCTGGCCGCCGGCGAGACGCCGTCGCCGGAACTGGTGGCCAACGCCGGCGACCGCGGCGGGTTGCGGCCGGCCCTGGCCTTCGGCGTGATGGCGCTCGGGCTGGTCGCCGTGGGCGCCTGGTGCGGGCTGGTCGGCCCGGCGTTGCGGCCGTTCACGCAGCCGTCGGCCGTCCTGTCGGTGCGGGCCGGCGACATTCTCGAGAAGGCGGCCTGCTTCGAGACCGTTCCCCGGCACACGGCCGAGGGCTTCGACCTGAACCAGACGCACCTGGCGCACCTGCGGAAGGACGCGGCCGAGGTCAAGCGCGGCGGCAGCCCCGCCTTCTACTGGCGCCGCTGGAGCGCCGACCCGCTCGAACACGCCAATTTCCATTCCGAAACGGTCACCGTCGACAGCCCGCCGCCGCTGGCGTCGGGCCAGGCGTGCGTGATGCTGGACCCGGCGGGGAGACTCGTGGGCTTTCAGGCCGTGCCGCCCGACTCGGTCTCGGTCCGCCCCGGGGGCGCGCCGGACTGGAACGTCTTCTTCGCGGCAGCCGGTCTCGATTCCACGCTGTTCAAGCGCATCACGCCGCCGCTGCCCCTGCCGGTTGCCAGCGACGTGGTGGCCGCCTGGCAGGGGACATTGCCCGGCCAGGACAACGAGCCCGTCACGTTGCGGATGGGCGCCCTGCGCGGCGGACGGCTGACCTGGTTCTCGATCACCCACGACTGGGGCCGGTCCACGGCCCCGCTGGAGCCGCGGCCCGAGGAGTCGGGCGGCCTTGCCGGCTGGCTGAACCTGACGGTCACCGGGCTGCTCAGCCTGGGCGTGAGCATCTACTTCTCGGTGCGCAACCTCAGGCTGGGCAGGGGCGACCGACGCGGGGCGACGCGCATGGCGCTGTTCGTCTTCGCGATGAACATGTTCGAGGCAGTCTTCAACACGCCTCTGCGAGAGATCGGGATGCAGGCCGCGCTGTGGGACCTGGTCGCGGGCCGCGCGATGGGCCACTCGCTGGTCCACGCCGTCGAGATGTGGCTGGCCTACGTGGCGCTCGAACCCTACGTGCGCCGGCTCTGGCCGCGCATGCTCGTGTCCTGGGCGCGCCTCATCTCGGGTCGGGCGCGCGACCCGCTGGTCGGCCGCGACATCCTCGTCGGCTCGGTGGCCGGCGCCGGTATGGCGGCCGCACTGCTGGCGGCGGTCGCCGCGCTCTCGGCGCTGGGACTGGCGCGACTGCCGACGAACCTGTCGGCCAGCATGCTCACGTCCCTGACCGGCGTGGGCGGCACGGGCTATAACCTGTCGTATGCGGGGTCCGTGACCATCCTGAACGTGCTCGGCACCCTGGTGCAGCTCTTCCTGCTGCGCCTGGTCCTGGGGCGCACGTCCCGGGCCGCGGTGGCGGGCGCCCTCCTGATGGGAGGCCTGGGCGTCCTCGGCATGGCGCCGGTCGACGGCTGGCCGCTCGCCCTTGCCGTCAATGGGATCAACATCGTGGCGCTGCTCTTCGTGCTGCTCCGCTTCGGGCTGCTGCCGGCGTTCGCCGCCGCGTTCGTCAGCCAGGTGATGGGGTCCACCGTGGCGACGCTCGACTTCTCGGCGTGGTACGCGAACCGCGCGCTGCTGCCGGCGGCGGTCTTCCTGGGCCTGCTGGTCTGGGGCACGACCAGCGCCCTGGCAGGCAAGGCCATCTTCGGGGACATGCTGCGGGATGAAAAGGGCCGGTGACGGGGCCGCAGGCGCCGCCGTGCGCCTGCCGGCCCCTCGTTAGCCAAGGGGTTGGGGGCGGCGAAAATAGACATTCAATACGATTATTTTTTGACATGAAGTCCAAAATGTGTGCTAATATTTGCATACGTCAGATTGGCTGGCTAAAACAGGACCATTTACCCCGGGGGTTGACCATGAAATCTCTTCGGATGCTGTTCGTTGTTGCGGCCCTGGCCGCCATTGTGCCGGGCGCGGCTCATGCCACCCACTGGAACGTCTCGTCGGGGAACGCCAACTGCGACGGCTGGGACGCCAGCATGGCGATGTCCTGGCTGTGGGCGCCGGACCGCGACGTCTGCGCCGATGTCACCACCGTGGTCCAGCTCGTCGGTCCCGACGGGACCTTCACCCACACGTCCACCGAGACCCTGTGCCAGTCGACGATGGGCGACGTCAAGACCTACGGCAAGTCGTGGGGCGGCGACTATGGCCTGACCCTGAACGGGACCTACACGGCCACCATCACGCTGACGCTGTACCCCGACTACGGCGGGACCGAGGACGTCGACATCATCGGGCCGTTCACGTTCACCTGCGGCTCGACGTTCGACGCCTGCCACTACACCCCGGGCTACTGGAAGAACCACCCGGAGAACTGGCCGCTCCTCTCGCTGGAGCTCGGCGGCCGCACCTACTCGCAGCTCGAGCTGCTGCGCATCATGAACACGCCGGTCCGCGGCGACGCCACGATCATCCTGGCCTACCACACGATCGCCGCGAAGCTGAACGTGGCCTCCGGCGCCAGCCCGACGTCGATCGCCTCGGCGCTCGTCGCGGCCGACGGCGTCTTCGCCACCTACGGCATCGGCAACGGCATCACCGGCGCGGCCCGCACCAGCGCCCTGGCCACCAAGGACATCCTGGCGGCCTACAACGAGATGGAGTGCAGCGGCGTCCTGGGCACGACGACGGCCGACAAGACCATCGATTCCGGCGAGGAGCCCGCGACGTGGGGCGGCCTCAAGGGCATGTACCGGTAACCGGAACGACGCATCGCGAGCGAGGCGGGCCCGGGGCAACCCGGGCCTGCCTGCGTTTCAGTGCCCCCGGCGCGCCATCGATTCCTTGAAAATATACGAGCAGAATGATCGCGTTTTTGATACCCTGTGTCCGAGACCAGAAAGGCCCTCGAACCGGCGCGATACGGGAGGTTGGGAATGCGGGGAATCCAGGTGTGTGTCCTGCTGCTCGCCATGGCGTCCACCGTGCTGGCGCCGGCGGACTCACTGGCGGTCGTGACCGTCTATTTCAGCCCCGACCAGGTGGCCACCACCGTGGCCACGGGCGTGACCTCGGACACCATCAGCTGCCAGGGCTACGAGTTCACGTACACGCGCGACAAGCTCTTCACCGGCGGCATCGGGCCCGACCCCATTGGCCGTCCCGTCCGCATCACCTGGCCCACGGGCATCGAGGCGCAGTACGTGACCAGCGGCCCGGCGCCCGCCAAGGCGAGCATCACGATCCGGCGCGTCGACGGCGCGGTGTTCGACCTGACCTCGTTCACGGCCCACCTGCTGGCCAACGCGGGGGCGGGTCGGGCCGTCGAGATCGTGCCGATGCTGAACGGCGAGGAGCCGCTGAACGACCCGCTCGTGTTCGACGTCTCGGGGAATTACGGCATGGAGTTCTCGTACGACACCACGCCGAACCCGTGGGGCTCGACCGCGGCGCTCACCGGCTACGACACCTACGTCGTCAACCTGACCCTCGACTTCGCGCTGACGGCGCTGACGCTGACCGACGCCTCGGTGCCGTCGGCCGTCGGCGACGGCCTGCCGGGCGCCGGCGCGCTGGTGCTGGCGCCGAACCCGGCGGGCAGCCGCGTGCAGGTCAGCTTTGCCGGCGACAAGTCGCGTGCCCCGTCGCGCGCCGAGATCTTCGCCGCCGACGGCACGCATGTGCGCACCCTGGACCTTGGCGCCGCCGGTGCCGCCGCGTGGGACCTCTTCGACGACCATGGCCGCGCCGTCGCCGCCGGTGTCTACCATGTGCGTGTGCAGGCGCCGGGAGAACCGCCGGTGACCCGGTCGCTGGTGGTCGTCCGTTAGCTCGCGACCGGTCGCCTGGAAAACGAAGCGCCGGCGCAAGCAGCTGACTTGCGCCGGCGCAATTTTCCGGGACCTGCCGGGCCTAGCCCTTCAGCGAGGCCATGTCGATCACGAAGCGGTACTTCACGTCGCTCTTGAGCATGCGTTCGTAGGCCTCGTTGATCGCCTGGATGGGGATGATCTCGATGTCGCAGGTGATGTTCTTGCTGCCGCAGTAGTCGAGCATCTCCTGCGTCTCGGCGATGCCGCCGATGAGCGAGCCGGACAGGTTGCGCCGGGGCAGGATCAGGCTGAACGCGCTGACCGACTGCGGCGCCGGCGGCGCGCCGACGAGCACCATGCTGGCGTCCAGCTTCAGCAGCGCCAGGTAGGCGTTGAAGTCGTGGTCGGCCGAGACCGTGTCGAGGATCAGGTCGAAGCTGCCGGCATGCTTCGCCATCGCGGCGGGGTCCTTCGAGATGACGACCTCGTCGGCGCCCAGCTTGAGGCCGTCCTCGACCTTGCCCTGCGACGTGGTGAACAGCACGACGCGTGCGCCCATCGCGTGCGCGAACTTCACGCCCATGTGGCCGAGGCCGCCGAGGCCGACGATGCCGACCTTCTTGCCCGGGCCCGCGCCCCACTTGCGCAGCGGCGAGTAGGTGGTGATGCCGGCGCACAGCAGCGGCGCGGCGGCGGCGGGGTCCAGGTTGGTCGGCACCTTCAGCGTGAAGGCCTCGTCGCAGACGATCTTCTCCGAGTAGCCGCCCTGCGTCTGGCCGCCCGAGTGCTTGTCGGGGCCGCCGTAGGAAAAGACCGGGCCGCCCAGGCAGAACTGCTCGAGGTCGGCCGCGCAACTCGAGCAGGTGCGGCAGGAATCGACCAGGCAGCCGACGGCCGCCGTGTCGCCGACCTTGAACTTCGTCACCTTGTCGCCCACGCGCGTGACGAGGCCGAGGATCTCGTGGCCGGGCACCAGCGGGTACGTGCTCGGGCCCCACTCGCTGCGGGCCGAGTGCAGGTCCGAGTGGCAGACGCCGCAGTAGAGGATGTCGATCTCGACATCGGTGGGCAGCGGTTCGCGGCGGGTCAGGGTGTACGGCGCCAGGGGCGTGGTGGCGGAGTGGGCGGCGTAGGCCTTGGTGGACATGGCGGAGCCTTCCGACGGGTGTTGCGGTGAGCGGTCTGGACAGGCACAGATGGTCGCTCCGGCCCGGAGATTTCGCCAGTGCCCCGCGCAACGGTCGGGTGTACCTTGCCGCGAGGCGCCCGGTGGGGCGCTGATTCCCGAATCCCGTTCCGGAGCCCGACGCCTTGCCCGCACCATCCTTTTCCGGCCACCGCCTGAAGCTGCTGCCGCTGGCCCTGATGGCCATCGTCGTGACGACGGCGATCCCGGCCGAGCTGTGCCCGCCGAACGCGTGGGAGTGGAAGTTCGAGGCCGGCGACGTCGCGGTGAACCTGCTGCTGTACGCGCCGCTGGGCGTGGCGCTGCGACGGCGGCCCTGGTGGCAGGTGCTGGCGGCGGCGGCGCTGCTGTCGGGGGCCATCGAGGGCTGGCAGGTCTGGTGCAGCCAGCGGCACCCGGCCACATGGGACGTGATCGCCAACGGCGCCGGCGCCCTGCTGGCGGCGTTGGCCGTGCGCCGGTGGCGGCGCGACGTGCCGCAGGGCACGGGCATCCCCGTGGGACCGGGCGAGCTGTTGGCGGCCGCGTTCGCGCTGGCGGCATTCCTGTGGCTGGGCCACCAGCCGGGACCGTCGCCGGCGCTGGCGGGCTGGGACCCGGGCTATCCCCTGTTGCTGGGCAACGAGGGCACCGGCGATCGCGGCTGGCGCGGCGGCATCGCGTCGGTGGCGATCTTCCCGGGCTGGCTCACGGGCGCCGAGCGTCGCACGCTGGACGCCGGCGGCCCGGCGGCCCGCGCGCTGGAGGACGGGCGCGCCGTGGTCGTCTCGCGCGACAGCGTGGCTTGCGCCGGCGGCCCGGCGGTGGCGTTGCCGCCGCAGGCGGCGGTCGACCTGGTCCGCGCGGCCGAGGCGCGCGGCGGCGTCACCATCGTGGCCCGCTTCACGCCCGCCGACACGCTGGCCGACGGGCCGGCGCGCATCGTCAGCTTCTCGACCGACCCGTACCATCGCAACCTCACGCTGGGGCAGCAGGCCGGCGCCCTCGTGCTGCGCGTGCGCACGCCGGCCACGGGCGAGAACGGCCGGCGGCACGACGTGGACACGAAGTCGGTGCTGGCGCCCGGGCGCCCGGCGACGGTCGTGGCCGGCTACGACGGCAGGGTCGGGCGCGTGTTCGTCGACGGGCGGCTGGCCGGCCGCACCAACGTCGCGGCCGCGGCCAGCCGCGTGCCGTGGCTGGCCAACGAGGTGCTGCCGTCGGTGTGCGCGCTGGTCGGCGGGTTGGCGGTGCTCCTGGCCGCTGCCGCCCTCGGCGGGCGCGTGCGCGGCGGCGTGCGCGTGGCCGCGGCCGCGGGGGTGGCCGTCACGCTGCTGCTGCCGCAACTGGCGCCCGCGCTGGCGGCGGCCATGGCGGCGCAGCCCGGCGCTCCGTACGCCGGGATGGCCGGGGTGCTGTCGATGGCGGCGGCGCTGGCGCCGCGGCGGACCTGACAGTCCGACGGCGAACTTCCGCGGCCGGGTTTACGGCAACGCCCTGTTGGCTTATGTTGGTCGCGCTCGCGCGCCGGGGCGCGCATCCCCGTCACCGGAGGGAGGTCGGCATGATGACGAAACTGCGGCAGTACTTCCTGGCCGGCCTGGTCTCGCTGGCGCCGCTGGTCATCACCGGCTGGGTGCTGTGGCAGATCTACCGCCTGATCAACCGGTTCACGCGGCCTGCGCTGGCGCGCATCACCGCGCTGCAGGACGTCCCCGGCTTCTTCCTGACGCTGGCCGGGCTCGCGGTGTTCCTCATCCTGATCCTGCTGGTCGGCGTGCTGATGCAGAACGTGTTCGGCGTGGCGCTGTTCCGCTTCGTCGAGCGGTCGATGCGCCGCCTGCCGCTGGCCCGCATCATCTTCGACACCACCAAGCAGATCGGCGAGGTGCTGCTGAACCCGCAGCGCAACGCCTTCCAGCAGGTGGCGCTGATCGAGTACCCGCGGCGCGACTGCTTCGTCATCGGCTTCGTCACGGCCGACGACGGCGTGCAGGACCTGATCGCCGTCTTCGTCTCGACGCCGCCCAACCCGGCCACCGGCCTGTGCCTGATGGTGCCGCGGCGCGAGGTGGTGGTGCTGCCTCTGAGCATCGAGGACGGGCTGCGCCTGGTCGTCTCGGGCGGGGCGCTGCTCTCGTCCACGCAGGCGCGCGTCATCGCCGAGGGCTCGGCGCGCCTGGTCGCGGCGAGGGAGACGTAGGCCGGCCCGGCCGCGTCCAACAAGGTGCGTGTCCGCCATGCAGGGTCCCCAACCGGCATGAAGCCCAATTCCAACCGCATCGAACGGCTCCTGGGCGCGGATCGGCTGCGCTCGCGCCTGCCCCGCCTGCTGACCATTCGCGTTTGGCTCATCGAGCACTGGCACGTCACCCAGGCCCAGCAGATCCTGCTGCTGGCGGCCCTGGTCGGCGCGCTCGGGGGGCTGGCGACGGTGCTGCTGCGCTCGGCGATGAACGGGCTGCATCTCCTGCTGACGGGGCAGTCCGGCGGCCTCGTCGAGTCGTTCGGGGCGATGACGCCGGGCCACCGCCTGCTGGTGCCGGTGATCGGCGGCGTGGTGGCGGGCGCCGTGATCCACTTCGGGATCCGCCTGGGCCGCAGCGAGCGGACCACCGACTACATGGAGGCGGTGGCGCTGGGGCGCGGATCGCTGTCCTTCCGCTCGAGCCTCGTGAAGATCGTGTCGGCCACGTTTTCGATCGCCTCCGGCGCGTCCATCGGACGCGAAGGCCCCCTGGTCCAGTTGTCGTCGGTCGTGGCGTCGCTGCTCGGCTGGTTCCGCCGCTGGCCGTTGCCGCGGCGGCGCGTGCTGGTGGCCTGCGGCGCGGCCGCGGGCGTCGCCGCCGCCTACAACGCGCCCATCGCGGGGGCGCTGTTCGTGTCCGAGATCATGCTGCAGTCGATCGCGATGGAGACGCTCGGGCCGCTTGTCGTGTCCTCGGTGATGGCCACGGAGGTCATGCGCTGGTTCCGCGGCGGGGAGCCCCTGTACGCCATCCCGCCGTTCCACCTGGCCACGGGCTGGGAGCTGGGATTCGTCGCGGTGCTGGGCGCGCTCTGCGGCCTCGTTGCGCCGCTGTTCCTGCGGTTGCTCCGCGCGAGCGAGGCGCTGTTCTCGCTGGCCAGGGTGCCGGCCTTCGTCAGGATGGGGCTGGGCGGGCTCGTGGTCGGCGCCATCGCCCTGCGCTACCCGCAGGTGTGCGGCAACGGCTACAGCGTCATCGTCTCCATCCTGAACGAGGACTGGGTCTGGCGCTCGCTGCTCGTGATCCTGGCGCTGAAGGTCGTGGCCACGAGCGCCACCTTCGGCTCCGGCGCGGTCGGCGGCGTGTTCACGCCCACGCTGTTCGTGGGCGCCGGGCTGGGGCACCTGTTCGGCGAGGTGTGCGGCGCCGTGCTGCCCGGGCACGTCGCCCCGCCGGGTGCCTACGCCCTGGCGGGCATGGGCATGTTCATCGCCGCCGCCACCCGGGCGCCCCTGACCGCCATCCTGATGGTGTTCGAGATGACGCTCGATCCCAGCGTCATCATGCCCCTGATGCTCGGGTGCGTCGTCGCGTACTACACGGCGACGACGATCGACGGACGGTCGCTGTACAGCCACGCGCTGGCGAAGAAGGGCGAGGGCGCGCTGCCGCAGTCGCTGGCGGGTCTCTCGGTGAGCGACCTGATGAAGAACGAGGCCGCGGTCGTCCACCCGGACTCGCCGTTCTCGGAGGTGGCCCGGTCCTTCATCGCCAACAACATCAAGTACCTCTACGTCGTGGAGGCCGACGGCACCTTCCGCGGCGTCGTGAGCCTGCAGGACACCAAGCCCTACCTCAACGCGGCGCACCTGGCCGACGTCGTGATCGCCTTCGACATCATGCGGGGCGAGTTCCCCGTGCTGCGCCCCGACAGCACCCTGGCCGAGGCCATCGAGGCGTTTGCGCGGCACGACGGCGAGCGGCTGCCGGTCGTCGACGGCCGCGACGGCCGGCTGCTCGGGCGCGTCGCGAAGGCCGACGTGATGCTGGCGCTGGCGCACAAGCCCGGCGCCGCCGCGCGCGCGGGAGCGGCGGGGGCTCAGCGAGCGGGCGGGGACACGAGCGCGACATAGGCGCGCAGCGCGTCGAGGTCGCCCGGCGCGAGCTGCGACTTCGCGGCCATGCGGGGGAGGATCCCGTCCCACTGTTGCGGCGTCCGGCTCGCGACCGCCACCGGGCTGTGGCAGCGCGCGCAGGCGCCCACGTAGAGATCCCGCCCGCGCGCGGCGA
>CAINDZ010000644.1 GCA_903847545.1 uncultured bacterium
CGGCCTGAGGACGACCGGCGGCCCCGGGGAGGGGACCGCGTGAAAAGGGGTACCGTGGACAAGCGCATCCTCGTGATCCTGGGCCTGCTGCTGGCGGCCGCCTGCGCGATGGCGGCCGAGCCCGAGCCTGCGGGGCCCACCGGCCTCGGCGGCACGTCCGTGGCGGACTCGCTGCGGACCAACCTGTGGCTGGTCGAGGCGATGATGGGCGAGATCGTCGGCGAGGCGGCGGATGCATTGCCGCCGGCGCCGGCGCGCATCCTGCTTGCCGGGCGCGTGAACGAGACGGACCAGGCGGCGCGCCTGTTGCGCGTGGTCACGACGCGGGTGTTGCGCGAGCGGGGCTACCAGGTGCTGGTCAGCGAGCCGGACAGCGTCTCGCCGGGGCGGCCCGATTGCGCCGCGCAGTTCCTTGTCGACGAGGTGGCGGTGTCCTATCCCGACGTCGGGCGCACGCTGGGACTGTGGCGGCGCTGGGTCGATCGCGATGTGAGCGTCGTGGTGACCGCCGAGGTGTCCGAAACGGGTTCGGGGCGTCTCCTGCTGAGCGATCGCCTGGCGCGCCGCTTCAGCGACCGCGTCACGAACGACGAGCTGGCGCAGGTCAATTCCACGCTCTACCCGTTCACGAGCGCGACCGTCAAGGAAACCGGCTGGCAGCGTCGCCTCGAGGAATTCGCCGTGCTCGGCACGCTCGCCGGGCTGGTCGCCGTCTACTTCGCGAACACGGGGGACTGATCGATGTCGAACCTGCAGAGGCTGCAGCTGGTCGCAAGCCTGGCGCTGGC
Source organism: uncultured bacterium (assembly GCA_903847545.1). GTDB lineage: Bacteria > Krumholzibacteriota > Krumholzibacteriia > LZORAL124-64-63 > LZORAL124-64-63 > CAINDZ01. Next base: position 789 of record CAINDZ010000644.1, read on the forward strand.
CGCGGCCGTGGGCGTGCTCGTCGCCGGTTGCGGCGGCAGCAACCCGAACCCGCCGGGGACCCTGGACCGCGCCGACTACTACGCCGCGCGCGGCAAGCGGCTCGAGGCCGTCGCCGCGTACGAAGCGTTCGTCCGGCACAACCCGACCGACTCGCTGGCGGCCGAGGCGCAGTTCCGCAAGGCCATGGTGTACATGGACCTCGAGGAGTACCCGCTCGCGGCGGTCGAATTCCAGATCCTGCGCAAGGACTTCCCGACCAGCGAACGGGTGGAGGAAGCGACCTTCCAGGAGGGCCTGTCCTACCTGCGGCAGGTGGGGAACGTCGAGCGCGACGCCAGCGGCGCCTACGAGGCCCGGGAGCACTTCCTGAGGTTCAAGGAGAGCTACCCGCAGTCGACGCGGCTCGCGGCCGTCGACGCCGAGCTGACGAAAATCAGCGACATCATCGTGCGCAAGCGGCTGGCGCAGGTCGAGGTCTTCCGGCAGTTGAAGCGGTGGAAGGCCGTGGCCACGGTGCTGGACGGCGTCATCGCCGACGAGGGAGGCTCGTCGCTGCTGCCCCAGGCCCTGTGGGAACGTGCCGAGGCCGCGGAGCGGCTGGGTGAACCGGCCGTCGCCGCGACGTACTTCCAGCGCCTGGCCGAGAGCTACCCGCAGGACCGTCGCGCCGAGGCCGCGGCCGCCTCGGTCGCGAGGTTGCGGGCGGCCGCCGGCTCGTGATCCGCGCCGTCCTCGGCGGCACCTTCGATCCCGTGCACGCGGGCCATGTCGCCATGGCCCGCCATCTTTTGGCCCACGGCCTTGCCGATGTCGTCCACGTCGTCCCCAACTGGCGCTCGCCCTGGCGCGACGCCCCGGTCGCCGACCCCGTCGCGCGGCTGGCGATGTGCCGCATCGCCTTCACCGGGGTGCCGGAAGCCGTGGTGGAAACGTGCGAGATCGACGGGGGCCGGCCGGCCTGGACGGTGGATACCCTGGGCGTCCTGGCCGCGGCGCACGCGGGCGACCGCCTGCGCCTGGTGGTGGGCGGCGACCACCTGGCGTCGTTCGACCGCTGGCGGGATGCCACGCGCATCCTCGAGCTGGCCGACCTCGTGGTGCTGGAACGGTCGGGCCTGTCGCCCGCGCAGGCGCCGCCCTGGCTGGCGGGCCACCTGGTGGTGGCGCCGCCATTCGACCATCCGGTGTCCGCCAGCGCGGTTCGTGCTATGTTGGCGCAGGGCGCCGACCCGGGGGACGCGCTTCCGCCGGGGGTGGCGGCCTACATCGCCACCCACGCATTGTACCGGGCGGGTTGACCGCTGTCGGTGCGCACCCGCTCTCCCTGTGAGGTCCCGGCCTTGTCGCTCATCCTCGTCGACGGATCCGCCCTGGTGTACCGGGCCCACTATGCGTTCGCGGGGCGTCCCCTGACCGCGCCGTCGGGCGAGGTCACGTCCGTCGCCTTCGGCTTCTGCAACGCCGTGCTGGGCCTGGTCGAGGCCCGGCGCCCCGAGCGCCTGGTGGTCGTGTTCGACCGCAAGGCGCCGACCTTCCGGCACGCGATGTATCCGCAGTACAAGGCCCATCGCAAGCCGATGCCCGAGGAGCTCGCGGCCCAGCTGCCGCGCCTGCACGAGTTGCTCGCGGCCTGGGGCGTGCCCGTGCTGGGCCAGGAGGGTGTCGAGGCCGACGACGTGCTGGCCACCGTGGCGGCGCGCGCCGCGGGCAGGGGCGAGCAGGCGTGGCTGTACAGCGGCGACAAGGACTTCCTTCAGTTGCTCGACGAACACGTCGGCATCCTCAAGCCGGGCAAGCGCGGCGACGAGTTCACGGAAGTCACGGCCGACACGGTGCGTCGCGACTACGGGCTCGAGCCGGCCGCGCTCATCGATGTCTTCGCGCTGTCGGGGGACGCCGCCGACAACATCCCCGGCGCGCCGGGTGTGGGCGACAAGACGGCGCTGAAGCTGATCCAGCAGTTCGGGACGCTGGACCGGCTGTACGAGGGCCTCGAGGCCAGCACGCTGACGCCGCGCCTCAAGCGCGTGATCGCCGACCATCGCGACCAGGTGCTGCTGTCGCGGGACCTGTTCCGGATCCGCCGCGACGTCGAGCTGGACCTCGACTGGGACGCGCTCCGCACGGTGCTGCCGGTGGGGCCCGAGGTGACGGCCATGCTGGGCGCCCTGGGGCTGCGGCGCGTGCAGGCCCTGGCCGCAAAGCTGGCGGGCGGGAGCGGGACCGCGACCGCCGAGGCGCCGACCACGAAGGCGCCCCCTGCCGTTCGCGTCGCCGCGCCGGCCGTTGAGCCGGCCACGCCGGCGCCCGGCGAGGAATCGTGGGAGGCGCGCTGCCTGGCCCGCGGGTACCGGCGCCTGGCGGACGACGCCTCGCTCGAGGCGTGGCTGGCGAGGCTCGACCCGCGCGCGGCGCTCGCGGTCGACACCGAGACGGACAGCCTGCGGGCGGAGAGCTGCCGGCTGGTGGGCATCTCGCTGGCCGGCGTCGACCGCGACGGCAGCGTGCTGCCGCCCGCGTACGTGCCGGTGCGCTGGCGCGAGAAGGAGCCCGGCGCCCCGGCCGGCGGGCTGCTCTTCCCGGCGGGGCGCGAGCACGACCGGCTGGAGGAGGTCCGGGCCCGGCTGGCGCCCGTGCTGCTCGGGCCGGCGCTCAAGGTCGGGCAGAACCTGAAGTACGACGAGTGGGTCCTCGGCCGGCACGGGCTGCCGCTGGGCGGGCCGCGCTTCGACACGATGCTCGCCTCGTACGTCCTGGACCCGGGCCGCCGCTCGCACGGGCTGGACGACCTGGTGCAGGACCTCCTCGGGCACCGCATGATGCCTTACGACGAGCTGTTCGAGCGGGGAGACAAGGCGCGCGACATCCTCGAAGTGGATCCCTGGCGGCTCGCGCTGTACGCCGCCGAGGACGCCGACTACACCCTCCGGCTGCACGCCTGCCTGTCGCCGCAACTGGACGAGGCCGGGCTGCGCGGCCTGTTCACCGACCTCGAGATGCCGGTCGCGGGCGTCCTGCTGCGCATGGAGCGCAACGGCATCCGACTCGATCGCGCGTTCCTCGGCACGCTGCGCCAGCGCTTCGAGGAGGAGCTCTCGTCGTTGCGCGTGCGCATCGTCGACCTCGCGGGCGAGGACTTCAACCTCAACAGCTCGCCGCAGCTGGCCGCCATCCTCTTCGACAAGCTGGGCCTCAAGCCGATCAAGAAGACGGGCACGGGCTGGAGCACCGACGTGTCCGTCCTCTCGGTGCTGGCCGAGGACCACCCGTTGCCGGCCGCGATCCTCGAGTACCGGCAGGTGTCGAAGTTGCAGAGCACGTACGTCGAGACGCTGCCCCTGCTGGCCGACGCCGGGACGAACCTGATCCACACGTCCTACAACCAGGCCGTGGCGGCCACGGGACGGCTCTCGAGCTCGGACCCGAACCTGCAGAACATCCCCGTGCGCACCGAGCTGGGACGCCAGATTCGGCGCGCGTTCGTGCCGCGCGAGCCCGGCAACGTGTTCCTGTCGGCGGACTATTCGCAGGTCGAGCTGCGGCTGCTGGCGCACCTGGCCGACGATCCCGGCCTGCAGGCCGCCTTCCGGGACGGGGCGGACGTGCACCGGCGCACGGCGGCGCTGATCAACGGCGTCGCCGAGGCGAACGTCACGGGCGAGATGCGCAGTCGCGCCAAGGCCATCAACTTCGGCGTCATCTACGGCATGGGAGCGCGCGCGCTGGCCCGCCAGATCGACGTGTCCGTGCGCGAGGCGACGGCGTTCATCGAGCGCTACTTCGACACCTATCCCGGGGTGCGGGCGTACATCGAGACGACGCGCGAGTCGGCGCGGCGCCACGGCTGGGTGCAGACGATGCTGGGCCGGCGGCGGCTGCTGCCGGACATCGCCTCGCCCGACGCCCGCCTGCGCGCCTTCCAGGAGCGCGTCGCGGTCAACACGCCCATCCAGGGCACGGCGGCCGACCTCATCAAGCTGGCGATGTTGCGGATCCAGGCCGCGCTCGACGCCGGCGACACGGGCGCGCTGCTGCTGCTGCAGGTGCACGACGAGCTGGTGCTCGAGGTGCCGCGCGAGCGGCTCGCGGACGTGTCGGCGCTGGTGCGCGACGGCATGGAGAACGCCCTGGCGCTGAAGGTCCCGCTCGTCGTCGACCTGCACGCCGGCGCCGACTGGGCCGAGGCGCACGGATGAGGCGCTGGCTGGTGACCGGGCCGACCGCGGCCGGCAAGTCCGCGGTGACGGGGCTGCTGGCGGCCCGCGGCGCCGCGGTCCTCGACGGCGACCGCCTCGGCCACGACGTTTTGCGCCTGCCCGCGGTGGCGGCGGCGGTGGCCGCGCGGTTCGGCGCCGGCTGCGCGCCCGGGGGCGTCGTGGACCGCGCGCGGCTCGGCGCCGTCGTCTTCAACGACGCCGGGGCGCTGGCCGACCTCGACGCGATCACGCACCCGGAGCTGTGCCGGGCGATGGAGGACGGCCTGCGCGCGCTCGAATCGCAGGGCCATGGTCTTGCCGTGCTGGAGGCCGCCGTGTATTTTCGGCTTCCGGCCCCGCCCAGGATGGACCTGGTCGTGGCCGTCGTCGCCTCGCCGGAGGTCCGCGTCGCGCGGCTGGCGTCGCGCACGGGCCTGGACGCGGCGGCGGTACGCGCGCGCATCGATGCGCTGGCGCCCCTCGACCGCGACTGGGGCCGGGCCGACGTGACGATCCGCAACGATGGTGGGCAGGCCGAACTGGCCGCGGCCGTCGACGCATTCTGGGCCGCCCACGCCCCCTGAACCCGCCGGCGCCGTGGCGTCGGGAAGGAGCCTGTCCGCCGTGAAGGAGTACGTCGACCGCCTCGAGGCCGCCGTCGCCCGCCTGGCCATCCTCAAGGAGGGCCTTTGACTTCGACCGCCTGCAGGCCGAGCTCGCCGAGCTCGAGCGCAAGCAGGCCGAGCCGGGATTCTGGGGCGACCAGGAGGCGGCCGGGCTCGTGCTCGGCAGGCTCCGCACCCTGAAGCAGATGACGCTGCCCCTGGTGGGCGCCACGGCGAAGGCCGAGGAGCTCCAGGTCCTGGCCGAGCTCGCGGCCGAGGAGGACGATGCCGACGCGGTCGCCGAGCTGGGGACCGGCGTCGCCGAGCTGGAGAAGGCCGTCGAGAAGATCGACTTCCAGTTCCTGCTGGGCGGCGAGGCGGACAGCCACGGCGCGGTGCTCGAGATCCATCCCGGGGCCGGCGGCACCGAGAGCCAGGACTGGGCGCAGATGCTCCTGCGCATGTACACCCGGTACATCGAGGCGGCCGGCTGGAAGACGGACACGCTCGACCTGCAGGCGGGCGAGGAGGCCGGCATCAAGAGCGCGGTCCTGGAGATCGACGGCCCGTTCGCGTACGGCTACCTCAAGAGCGAGTCGGGCGTGCATCGCCTGGTCCGCATCTCGCCGTTCGACGCCCAGAAGCGCCGCCACACGTCGTTCGCCTCGGTCTTCGTCTACCCGCTGGTCGACGACGACATCTCCGTGGTGATCGACCCCAACGACCTGCGCGTGGACACCTACCGCGCCCAGGGCGCCGGCGGCCAGCACGTGAACAAGACGGACAGCGCGATCCGCATCACGCACATCCCGACGGGCATCGTCGCCTCCTGCCAGAGCGAGCGCAGCCAGCACCGCAACCGCGAGAGCGCGATGACGATGCTGAAGGCCAAGCTCTACGCCCGGCTGATGGAGGAGAAGCAGCGCGAGAAGGACGCCATCGAGGCCGAGAAGATGGAGATCGCCTGGGGCAGCCAGATCCGCTCCTACGTGCTGCAGCCCTACACGAAGGTCAAGGACCACCGCACCGACCACGAGACCGGGAACTCGACCGGCGTGCTCGACGGGGACCTGGACGGGTTCATCGACGCCTACCTGCGCTGGCTCGGACCGCGCGACCGCTGACCGCTGACCACTGAAGTTGCGCCCGCGCATCGCCGCGGGGCCGGGAGGAAGCCTTGACCGATCGCGAGAACACGACGCCGGCCGGCGAGCCGGAGCAGCCCGCCGAGGGCACCGCCGCCTACCACCACCTGATCGAGGGGCGCATCGAGAAGATGCGCGAACTGGGCAAGTCGGTGGACCTGTATCCCTACGGCTACGCGCGCACGCACACGAGCGAGCAGCTGCGGGCCCAGGAGGAGGCGCTGACGGCCGCGGGCGCCACCGTGCGCGTGCCCGGCCGCCTGATGACCAAGCGCGGCGCCGGCAAGACGCTCTTCGCGCCGATCCAGGACGAATGGGGCCGCATCCAGGCCTACTTCAAGCTGGACGTGCTGGGCGAGGAGCGCTTCCACCGCATCATGAAGCTGGTCGACATCGGCGACTGGATCGGGGTCGAGGGCACCCTGTTCCGCACGCGGACCGGCGAGCTGACCATCCAGGTCGCGGACTTCACGTTCCTGGCCAAGGCCGTGCGCCCGCTGCCCGAGAAGTTCCACGACATGAACCTCGAGCTGAAGAGCCGCCGGCGCCACCTGGACCTGGCGATGAACCTGGAAAGCCGCGAACGCTTCAAGAAGCGCAGCGCCATCATCAGCGAGATCCGGGTCTTCTTCGCCGGCGAGGAATTCCTCGAGGTCGAGACG
>CAINDZ010000645.1 GCA_903847545.1 uncultured bacterium
AACCGGGGCGCCGGCGTGCTGGACGTCACGATTCCCGGCAACGGCGCCACGGCGGGCGCCGCAGCCTCGCGCGACGTGCCGCGCAGCGCCGGCGGGCCCGACGCGTTCGGATACCACTGGACCGACAGCGACACGCCGGGCGGCCCCGCCTTCCAGTGGCTGGACATCTCGCGGACGGGTATCGCGATCAGCCCGGCGGCAGGCAGCAGCGAGGGACCGTTCCCCATCGGCTTCGCCTTCCCGTTCTACGACGCGTCGTTCGCCACCTTCCGCATCGACCCGCTCGGCTACCTCACGCTGTCGCCCGGTCCCTCGCTCGCCACGGACACGGCGCTGCCTTCGGCGGCCGCGCCGGGCAACCTCATCGCCCTGCTGTGGGACGACCTCGTCCAGGACGACGGCACCTGCCACTACCTGTACGACGGCACGCGGTTGGTCGTGCAGTACTCCAACTGGCAGTCCACGGCCACCGGCGGCCGCCAGACGATGCAGGTCCACCTCTACCCCGACGGGACCATCGCCTTCCAGTACCTCGACGTTTCGCCGGGCGCCTCGCTGACGGCCACCATCGGCATCCAGGACGCGGACGGAAGCCGGGGGCTCACCGTATCCTCGGGACGCGATTACGTCCATGACGGCCTGGCCGTCCGCATCGCGCGCCTTCCGCACTGGCTGTCCGCCGGCCCGGCAACGGCACATGTCGACGCGGGCGCCAGCGTGGACATCGACGTCACCATCGACGCCGGCGGCCTCTGCGGCGGCGCCCCCGCTGCCACGCTGCACGTGCTCAGCAACGACCCGGTCACGCCCGACGTCGCGGTGCCCCTCGCCGTAACCCTGGTCGATGCGCAGGACATCGCGGGTCCCATGGCCGGCCTCGCGTTCGGCCCGTCCTGGATCGGCCGCGACACGACGCGGGGCCTCGCCGTGACGAACCGGGGCTGCTCGGCCCTGACCGTCGCCGGCCTCGAATTCGACGATGCCGTGTTCTCCAGCTCGCAGGCGCTGCCGCTCGTGATCGCGGCCGGGACCACCGACACCATCGCGGTGGTGTTCGCGCCAACGGGCACCGGCGCGGTGGGCGCGCATCTGGTCATCGTCTCGGACGACGCCGACCAGCCGCGGGTGACCTTGCCGTTGACGGGCTCGGGGCTGGACGCGCCGGCGATCGCCGCGAGCCCGGTCGCCCTGGCCGACACGCTGGCGCCCGGCCATACCGCCACCCGCGCCTTGCGCCTGGCCAACAACGGCACCGGCGTGCTCGCCTACACGATCCCCGCAATCGACTACGTACCCCAGGGCCCCGGGCGGCACGGCGCCACGTATTCCAACGCCACGACCGCGCCCGCCCTGGCCGGCGGACCCGACGCGTTCGGGTACCGCTGGCTGGACAGCGATGATCCCTACGGGCCCGCCTTCGACTGGGTGGAGATCGAGAACATCGGCACACGCATCCCGTTCTCGGCCAGCGAGGAGACGTTCGGGCCGTTCCCCATCGGCTTCGACTTCGGGTTCTACGGCGCCAAATACGCGCAGTTCAGCGCCTGCTCCAACGGCTGGCTCAGCTTCACCGAGCGGACGGCGTTCGACTATGCGAACATGG
>CAINDZ010000646.1 GCA_903847545.1 uncultured bacterium
CCCGCGCGAGGAGGAGCCGCAGATCGCGGTCCCGATGATCGACGTGATGGTGCCCTACCCCGGCGCCACCGCGCACGAGTCCGAGGAGCGCGTCGCCGCGCCGCTCGAGAAGCTCCTGTGGGAGATCCCCGGCGTCGACTACATCTACACCACCAGCGGCCCCAGCTACGCGCTGGCCATCGTCCGCTTCAAGGTGGGCCAGGACGCCGAGGACAGCGCCGTCAAGGTGCACACCAAGCTGATGGCCCACCCCGAGATCATCCCCGCCGGCGCCGGGCCGGCCACGGTCTCGCCCAAGGGCATCGATGACGTGCCCATCGTCGCGCTGACCGTGTGGAGCGAGAACCATGACAGCGCCGCCCTGCGCAAGGTCGGCGAGGAGATGGCGCTGGAGATCCGCAAGATCCCCGACATCTCCGAGGTGACGATCATCGGCGGCGAGCGCCGCGAGCTGACCGTCCGCCTGGACGCCGGCCGCCTGCAGGCCAGCGGCCTGAGCGCGCTGCAGGTCTCGCAGGCGCTGCAGCAGGCCAACTGGAGCCTGCCCGCCGGCTCGCTGACGGCGAACAACCAGGAAGTGCTGATGTCGGCCGAGGGCGCCCTGCGCGCGGCGGCCGACGTCCGCAAGGTGGTCGTCGGCGTGCGCGGCGGCCGCACGGTGCTGCTGGGCGACGTCGCCGACGTCACCGACGGCGCCGCCGAGCGCCAGACCTACGTGCTGTTCGGCGCCGGTCCCGAGGGCGCCCTCAAGCACATCGACGGCAAGCCCGTCGACGCCCCGGCCATCACGCTGGCCATCGCCAAGAAGCCCGGCAGCAACGCCGTGGTGCTGGCGAAGTCGATCGAGCACCGCCTCGAGGCCATGGAAAAGACCCTGCTGCCGTCCGACGTGCACGTGACCTTCACGCGCAACTACGGCGAGACGGCCCAGGAGAAGTCGAACGAGCTCATCTTCCACGTGCTGGTCGCCACGTTCGCCGTGGTGCTGCTGATGCTATTCGCCCTGGGCAAGAAGGAGGCCCTGGTCGTGGCCGTGGCCGTGCCGGTCACCCTGGCCCTGACCCTGGCCGCCAGCAGCGCGATGGGCTACACGCTCAACCGCGTCACGCTGTTCGCCCTGGTGTTCGCGATCGGCATTTTGGTGGACGACGCCATCGTCGTCGTGGAAAACATCCACCGGCACTTCAAGATGGGCCACGCCGACCGCAAGCTGGCCGCCGTGTTCGCCACCGACGAGGTGGGCAACCCCACCATCCTGGCCACGTTCACGGTCATCGCCTCGCTGCTGCCGCTGGCCTTCGTGGGCGGCCTGATGGGCCCGTACATGCGTCCCATCCCGGTCAACGCCTCGTGGGCAATGCTGTTCTCGCTGGTTGTCGCCTTCGTCGTCACGCCGTTGGTCACCCTGCGCGTGCTGGGCAAGAAGGCGATCAGCGGCCACGACGGCACCTCGGCCGGCTACCAGCGCATCGAGAAGCTGTACACCTCGATCATGAAGCCGTTGATCGGCAACTCGGCCAAGCGCAACGGCGCGCTGCTGGTCGTGGTGCTGCTGCTGGGCGCCTCGGTCAGCCTGATGTTCGTGCGCGCGGTGCGCGTGA
>CAINDZ010000647.1 GCA_903847545.1 uncultured bacterium
CCCGTGGGGCTGGCGATGGTGAAGCTGGTGAAACCCTCGCCGCCGGCGCCCAGGCCCGCGACGATGGGGGCGTTCTTGACGAAGATGCTGGTGTTGATCACGCGCGCCATGCGGCTGAGCGCGTCGATGTCGCGCGAGTGCATGCTGGCCGAGTGGCCGAAGCCGTGCTCGCTCTCCTTGGCCAGCTCGATCGCGCGTGCGACGTTCGCCACGCGTACCACCGGCAGCACCGGCATGAGCTGCTCGCTCCACACCAGCGGATGGTCCTCGGGCACGTCGCAGGCGATGAGGCGGCACTCGGGGCCCACCTTCACGCCGATGAGGGCCAGGATGACCTCGGGATTCTTCCCCACGAGGTCCTTGTTGATCGTGCCGTGCTGCCGCGGCCCGCGGATCTCGCTGAAGATGTGTTTCTCCAGGCGCCGCATCTCGGCCTGCGTGGCGATGTAGGCGTTGTTCGCGCGCATCGACTCGAGCAGCTTGTCGGCCGCCGCCGTCGTCACGAAGCACTGCTTCTCGTCCACGCAGATGACGTTGTTGTCGAAGCCGGCGCCCGTCACGATGTCGCGCCCGGCCTTGGCCAGGTCGGCCGTCTCGTCGACGACGGCCGGCGGGTTGCCCGGGCCCGCGCACACCGCGCGCTTGCCCGACTGCATGGCCGCCTTGACCACGCCCGGCCCGCCGGTGACCACCAGCAGGTTGATGCCCTTGTGGGTCATCACCTGCGTGGCCGACTCGATGGTCGGCTGCGCCACGGCCGTCACCAGGTTGGGCGGCGCGCCCACGGCTGCCGCCGCCGCGTTCAGCGCCCGCACCGTCGCCAGCGAGCAGCGCCGCGCCGACGGGTGCGCGTTGAACACCACGGAGTTGCCGGCCGACACCATGCCGATGGTGTTGCAGATGACGGTCGAGGTCGGGTTGGTCGTCGGCGTGATGGCGCCGATGACGCCGAACGGCGCCCATTCCATCAGCGTCAACCCGTGGTCGCCCGAGGTGGCGTCCGGCTTCAGGGCCTCCGTGCCCGGCGTCTTCTCGGTGACAAGGCGGTTCTTGACGACCTTGTCCTCGTACCGGCCGAGGCCCGTCTCCTGCCACGCCTGGCGCGCCAGGTCGGCTCCCTGCTCGCGCATCGCCGCGCGGTAGGCGGCGATGATCTCCTCGCGCTTGGACAGGGACATCCCCGCCAGCTCGTTGAACGCGCGCCGCGCCGCGGCCACGCACTGGTCCACCGTCTCGAACACGCCGTCATTGCCCACCGGCAGCGACGTCACCGGGAACACCGGCAGCGGCGCCCCGGCGGACGACCCGTACGACGAACCGGCGGACGGCGCGGGCGAGGTCCCTCTCCCCAGCCGTCCCGCCAGCTCGCGGGCAATCTGCTCGACCTGCTGATCGGTCAGCCGCGTCATCAGCCGTCGCCCTTCCTGTACTTCTCGTCACCCTCGATGTCCCAGCTGTCGACGATCGCCATGACGACGGCGTCGACCGGCCGCTTGTCCGTGACCACGGTCTGGCGGGCGGACGACCCGGACGCGTACAGCACGTACTCGCCCTCGCCGGCACCCACCGCGTCGACCGCCACCACGCTGCCGCCCGACAGCTTGCCGTCCGGCCCGGCGATGCCGAGCAGGAGCAGCGTCAGCCCGTCGAGGCTCGCCTCCTTGCGCGTGGACACCACGCGGCCGAGGACCTTCGCGAGGTTCATGGCGGCCTACGCCTCGCCCTGGCGACCGAGGCGGCCCAGGGGGATCACCGCGTCGACGTTGGCGTGCGGGCGCGCGATCACGTGCACGGCCACCACTTCACCCACGCGCGTCGCCGCGTTCTGGCCGGCATCGGTGGCCGCCTTCACGGCCGCGACGTCGCCGCGCACGATGGCGGTCGTGTAGCCGCCGCCGGTCTTCTCGTAGCCCACCAGCTCCACGCGGGCGGCCTTGACCATCGCATCGGCCGCCTCGACGGTCGCCGCGAAGCTCCTGCACTCGATCATTCCCAGAGCGTCTGCCATTGCCGTTCCTCCCCTTGTTCCGGCGCCCGCGGGCTACCGGCTGGTCGTCCGTCCCGCCAACGATTCCAGGGCCGCGACCGCCGCCGGCCGGGCCACCTCCACGTCCTTCTCTTCGCCACCGATATAAACGCGACCGAAGGCGCCGAACGCGCGCACCTCCAGGATGTTGATGTTCGCGGCCTTCTCGGCCTCGTTCGCCGCCAGCGCCGCGTAGGCCGCGGGCTCGCACTCCAGCACGAACAGGGTCTGCCCGGCCAGGATCAGGTTGCCGTGGCGCATGCGGTTGATGAGCATGCACTGGTGGTCGTCCAGGTGGCGCACGACCTGGTCCGAGATGATGCGCGGCTTCATCCGCTGGTTCTCGTCCAGCTCGAGCGCCGCGAGGATCGCCGCGCCCGCCTGCCGCACGTCGGCCTGGCTGTCGGAGTGCACCTCGAGCATGCCGAAGTTGCGCTCGACGATCTGCATGCCCGGCGTCACGTTCGTGGACTTCAGGGCGATGTCCGTGACGCGGTTGATCTCGATGCCCGGCGCGATCTCGACGAACAGGCTGGCCTGCCCGACCTTGGGCAGGAAGCCCTGCGCGACCGTCGCCTGGAACGAGGCGAACTGGGGCTGCAGGCTGTCGATCACGCAATAGGCGCGCAGGTCGACGGTATTGTGACCGGCCATCTCTTTCTCCCTACGACTTTCCGCCCGACTTCTGGGCTTCCTGCACGATGGCGATACTGGCGCTGGCGCCCAACCGGGTCGCGCCCGCCTCGATCATCTTCCGGGCGTCGTCGAACGAGCGGATGCCGCCGGACGCCTTGACTTCCATCCCCGCGCCGCGGACGACCGACGCCATGAGCGCCACGTCCTCGGCGGTGGCCCCGCCCGAGGCGAACCCCGTCGAGGTTTTCACGAAATTCGCGCGCGCCTTCTTCGACAGCTCGCAGGCGCGCACCTTCTCCTCGTTCGTCAGCAGCGCGGTCTCGAGGATCACCTTGCTGACGGCGCCGCCGTCGCGGCAGGCCTCGGTGACCGCCAGTATGTCCTTCAGCACGAAGTCGTCGTCGCCGGCCTTCAGGCGACCGACGTTGATGACCATGTCGATTTCCTTCGCACCGTCGCGGATGGCCTTGCGCGTCTCCATCCCCTTGATGTCCGGCATGCTGGTGCCCAGCGGGAAACCGACCACCGAGCAGGTGAGCACGCGCGTGCCGCGCAGGCCGTCGGCCACGCGTTTGACCCAGCACGGGTTCACGCACACCGAGCGGAAGCTGAACTCGCGCGCCTCGGCGATGACCTTGTCGACCATCGCGGGCGTCGCGTCCGGCTTCAGGATGGTGTGGTCGATATAGCGGGCCAGTTCGTCGGGGATGCGGCCGGGGCTGTCCGGGCCGGCGGTGAAGCGGTGGGCGCCCAGCTCGATGAAGCGGCGCGCGGTGTCCGGGCACGTGCCCACGCAGGGCCCGCCGTGGAACACGTCGCGCGAATAGCCGCCGCCCTGCTGCCCGCCCAGCATGCCCTCGAGCCGCTGCAGCACGCGCGCCATGTCGGTGTCCGACAGGCCCGCCATCGACAGGCCGCCCGCGGCCACCGCCGCGGCGCCGGCGGTGTCGTTGATCATCGCCACGCGGCGCTGGTGCCGGGCCTCGGTGCAGTCGGTGGACAGGAAGACGTCGACGATCTGCGCGGCCAGCGCGGCGCCGATCAGGCCCGCGCCCAGGGTCAGCAGGTTGGCGTCGTTGTGCTCGCGGCCGTTGCGCGCGCTCGAGACGTCGTAGGCCATGGCCGCGCGCACGCCCGGCACCTTGTTGGCCACCATCGACGAGCCGATGCCCGCGCCGTCGATCATGATGCCGCGCTCGGCCTGCCCGGCCGCGACGGCCTCGGCCACGCGGCGCGCGAACACGGGGTAGTCGACCGCCGCGGTCGAGTCCGTCCCCACGTCGCGCACGTCGTGTCCCTTGGACCGCAGGTGCTCGACCAGCTTCTGCTTCAGTTCGAACCCGCCGTGGTCCGCCCCGATGGCGATCTTCATGCGCTTCCTCTTCCCTGCCTTGCTCGCGTCACCACACCCGCGAAGGATCTCCCGGGCGCGGCGGCATCCCTGCCGCCGCACCCGGTCCGGCGCCGGCAGCCGCGCCCGTCCGGCCGGAGCCGAACGAACCTTCAGCCGCTTCGCGCAGGCGCCGGATCAGCTCCACGAAGGCCAGGCGTCCCCGCTCCGTCAGCTCGAAACGGGTGACGGATCGCCCCCCAAGCCGGACGCGCTCGCCTGTCAGGTACCCGGCCGCCAGCAGCTTCCGGGTCTGTACGTGGAGGTTACCGTCGGCAAGCCCGGTCTGCTCGCGCAGTTCCGTGAACGTCAGGCGTTGCCCCAGCGCCAGCGTGGCCACGATGGCCAGGCGGGCGGGGATGCCCAGATGGTCGTCCACGTCGCTTGCCTTCATGAGGTGAAGTGTTCGCCAAGGCAG
>CAINDZ010000648.1 GCA_903847545.1 uncultured bacterium
CCGGCACGCGCGTGGCGCGCTTCCTGATCCAGGAGGTGATGGGCCGCTTCAGCCCGCGCATGGGCAAGCCCGACTTCCTGCCCTCGACGCTGCTGTCGACGGGGCTCATCGTCCTGGCCTACTCGTACTTCATCTGGACCGGCAGCATCGACACCATCTGGCCGATGTTCGGCGTCTCGAACCAGCTGTTGGCCGTGGTGGCGCTGGCCGTCAGCGGCACGGTGCTGGTGAACGTCGGCCGCGCCCGCTACCTGTGGGTGACCGTGGCGCCCATGCTGTTCGTCGCGGTGACCACCGTCACGGCGGGCATCCAGTTGATCGCCCAGCGCTTCATCCCGATGATGAAGGGCGACAACCCGGCGCTGCGTTTTCGCGGCGGCCTGAACACGACGCTGACGGTCATCATGCTGACCTGCGTGCTGGTGATCCTGGCCGACGCGCTGCGCCGCTGGCTGGCTGTGAGGAACGGGACGGCGAAGCCGGTGGTGGAGTTGTGCCCGGCGCCGTTCGATCCGCATCGGCCGCCGGATCGGTGTTGCTAGGGCTGTGACGGGAGGGGGAGCACCATGATCAAGGCGCCGAGAGTGCTCTGGGTGGTCGTTCTGGCTCTCTTCGTCGGCGGTTGCAGCAGCGCGCGACCCGCGCGCTGGTCGGATGCCCCACGTGAGGCGGGGGAACAGGGCAGCGTGCTCCCGGTCGTCGAGATCGGCGACAAGGTGACGGTCGCGCGGCTGGATGGCACCCGGGTGTCGGGACGGTTGAGCGCGCTTGCCGACGAGAGCGTCACCGTCAAGGTCGAGCGCAAGGCAGGCTATCTCTGGGTCAGGGAAGACTGCGTGATTCCCCGCGCCGATATCAGCAGCGTCAAGAAGCGCGCGTTCAGCGTCAAGCGCAGCCTCGGGCTGTTCGGCGCCGTCGTGGGCGGCCTGGGGGCCACGTTCCTGGCGACGTTGGACTGGGAGTAGGACTTTTCGAACTGAGACTTGCGCCGGCGCAAGTGACCTTCGCGGTCGCCGCCGGCGGGCCTATCGCCAAAGGAGCTCCAGATGACGACCACCAGTGGACCGGTTCGCCGATCACGCGACAAGATGGTCGCCGGAGTCTGCAGCGGCCTCGCCGAACGGCTCGGTTGGGCGCCCGGCAGGTTCCGGATCGCCTACGTGATCCTGTCGATCTTCAGCGCGGCGTTTCCCGGGATCCTCGTGTACGCGGTTCTGTGGTTCACGATGCCGGCGCCGGAATAGCCGAGGCAGGACGACGCCCGCCGCAGCCAACCGCCTCAGTTACCACCCACCCCGCCCCAAAACCGCGCCTTCAGATCTCCCCAGCTCGTGGCCTCGGTCGGCACCGCAGCATCGACCGTCAGCGTCACGACCCAGTTGTCGATGGCGCCGTAGGTCGTGCCGCCGCTGCCGCCGACGCTGGTCGAGTTGGCGCGGAAGAAGCCGAACTCGATGGGCGTTCCCGCGACCGAGAAGTCGGGGTTCTGCACGCCGGGCGCCAGCGCGTCGAACTGCGTGGCGACCAGAGCCGACTGCGTGGTCGTCGCCCAGGTGCCGAAGGCCGTCGGGTTCAGGAAGGCGGGCCCGTAGTAGATGATGCCGCCCTGACGCACGGCCAGGCCGCAGGCCTGCACGCCGCCCGAGATGCGCTGCGAATCCTCGGCATAGTTGATCGACAGGATCGGGCCGCTGACCGCCGGGTCGTAGGTGCCGGCGGCGAAGCGATGGAACGCGTAGACGGTGTTCGAAAAGCCCGTCCCGATCGCCGAGTTCAGCGTGTTCTCGACGCGGCGGAACGCCCCGGGGTTGCCGCCCGCGGCGACCTGGAACGCGTTCACGCTGCCGCCGCCGTTGAGCACCTGCACGGTGGTGGACCAGTCGGCGTTGGCGAAGGTGCCGTCCTGAAGCGTGACCGTGGCGGCGCCGGCGGAAATCGCCGTGGCCAGGGTGCCGCACAGCAGCACCGCGAGGATGAAGTTGGGTCCATGGCGCATGTCTGGTCCTCCGGCGGAGCGGGACGAGGGGTCCCCGATCGGCCCGGGGCGGGCCGCGCGGGGGCTGTGATGGTATCTCTTTCAGGAGACGCGTCTCAACAGAAATCCGACGAATTGCCTCGGAAATGAGTGGGGTCGGGCCAGCCGCCGCGTGCCTGCCGGGCGGGGGCCGAAAGCCCGCGAGGCCCGACTTGCGCCGGCGCAAGTGCGCTCCCACCGTAGGTTGCGCGCCCCACCATCAAGGAGCCCTCATGCCCATCCCTCACACCCTCCGCCCCGAGTCCCCCGCGGACCACGACGCCATCACCGCCGTGACCGCGGCCGCGTTCGCGGGCCTGGAGATCAGCCACCAGACCGAGCCCTTCGTCGTCATGGCGCTGCGGCGCGCGGGCGCGCTGACGCTCTCGCTGGTCGCCGAGGTGGACGGGCGCGTGGTGGGGCACATCGCGTTCTCGCCGGTGACGATGTCCGACGGCGCGCCGGGCTGGTATGGGCTGGGGCCCGTGTCGGTGCGGCCCGACCTGCAGCGGCAGGGTCTCGGCGCGGCGTTGATCCGCGAGGGGCTGGACCGGTTGCGGGCCGCCGGCGCACGCGGGTGCTGCCTGGTCGGGCATCCCGAGTATTACCGCAGGTTCGGCTTCGCGAACGCCGAGGGCCTGGCGCACGCCGGGGTGCCGGGCGCGTACTTCTTCGTGCTGCCGTTCGAGGGGGCCGTGCCGCGGGGCGAGGTCCGGTTCCACGACGGGTTCAGTGCGACCGGGCCGGCCTAGAGCGCGACCGCTGACGTAACCAGCGATCATCAAAAGAGATATGGATTCGCACATTGCCGCCCGCCGCGACGGCGGCCGCAGCGCCGCGGTTTATGCTATATTTAAGGATTCGACTCCAGATTCCGGCCCCACCCGGCCTGCGCCCCGACCCCTGAACGGAGCTCGCCCATGAGCCGCACCATCCGTCACACCGCGCGCTGCGCGGCGCTGATCCTCGTTGTCCTTGCGTTGGCCCTGCCGGCGGCGGCCGCCCCGATGGCTACCGCCGACCACCTGGTCATCTCGCAGTTCATGGTCAAGACGCGCACGCCGTACACCACGTTCGGCAGCCCGTTCGTTGCGATCACGAACCCGACCGGCGCGGACATCGACATGAGCCACGTCTACATCACCGACGCCACGCTCATGCCGTCGACGCTGTACACGAAGATCACCCTCAGCAGCCCGACCGCGGCGGCCGAGGCGGGCGGCGGTTCGGGCGGCGACTTCCACGCGAAGTTCCCCGACGGGTACGTCATCCCCGCCGGCGCCACCATCGCGGTGGCCCTCAGCGGCAGCACGCAGTACGCCAGCGCCTACGGGCGGCAGCCGGACCTCGAGCTGTACGAGGACTACTACATCCCCGACACCGTGGCCGAGATGCAGTCGGCGTTCCCCGGCTCGATCAACGCCGGCCTTGTCGGCGGCGGCTCGAACGTGCCGGCGTTGTCGGACGTGTCCGAGAGCATCGTGCTCTACCAGTGGGACGGCGTCAGCCCGCTGGTGCAGGACATCGACTACGTGGCGTGGGGCACCAACACCTCGTCGCGCGTCGACAAGACGGGCATCACCGTCGGCGGGCAGGCCTACCAGCCCGACACGGCGGTCGCCTCCCAGGTGATGGTCGCCGCGGCCGGCCCCGCGTTCGGCCACGTGTTCAAGCGCGTCAGCGCCGACGAGGGCACGGAGACGCTTGTCGGCGGCAACGGCGTTACCGGCCACAATGAGACCAGCGAGAACCTGTCGACGACCTGGGCCGACGTCACCGGCTCGACGCCGCCGCCGGCGCCCGCCGCGTACTTCCCGTCGGCGCCCATCTTCACCTCGGCCACGCACGCGCCGACCAACCCGTGGGTGGGCCTGGCCGTGCCGCTGACGGTCAACGTGCAGTCGAACAGCGCCATCACCGATGTCGTGTTCCACTTCAGCGTCGACGGCGGCGCCTACGCCGATTCGGTCGGCACCTACGGCGGCGGCAACATGTGGACGACCATCGTGCCGCCGCAGGCGGGCAACGCGGTGGTCCGGTGGTACGCCACGGCGACGAACGCCGCCGGCCGCACGGCCGTGACGCCAGCCGCCGCGCCGCTGTACACCAAGACCTGGACCGTGGCGACGGCGCCGCCGGTGGCCGAGCTGCGCAAGACGCCCTACATGATCTGGCCGGGCGACCCCACGAAGATGCAGGTGCTGTGGCAGACGCCGGTGACGTGGCCGTGCACGTTCGAGTGGGGGATCGACACCAACTACACGCTGGGCAACGTCCAGACGCTGGAGTTCGGTGCCGACCACCAGCACAGCTACACGATGACGGGGCTGACGCCGGGGCAGCTGTACCGGTTCCGCGTCAGCTTCGACGGCACGCTCTACACGGGCTCGTTCCGCGCGGCGCCGCCGGCTGGCACGACCAAGCTGAAGTTCATCGCCTACGGCGACACGCGCACCAACTCCTCCATCCACAACCAGGTGGTGGGGCAGCTGCTGCACTCGGTGGACGTGGATCCCGAGCGCCAGACGCTGCTGGTCTCGGTGGGCGACATGGTGACCAACGGCGACGACGAGACGTACTGGGACAACGAGTTCTTCCCCGCCGTGTACGCCAACGTGCGCCGGCTGGGCGTCACGCTGCCGTTCCAGGGCTGCATGGGCAACCACGAGGGCAGCGGCACGCTGTTCACGAAGTACTTCCCGTACCCGTTCGTGGACGGGCGCTACTGGTCGTACGATTACGGCCCGGCGCACTTCACGGTCATCGACCAGTACGTGAACTACTCGCCGGGCTCGGCCCAGTACGCGTGGATCGAAAGCGACCTGGCCACCACCACCCAGCCGTGGCGCTTCGTGGTGCTGCACGAGCCGGGCTGGAGCGCCGGCGGCGGCCACGCGAACAACACCTCGGTGCAGGATTTCCTGCAGCCGCTGTTCGTGAAGTACGGCGTGGCCATCGTCTTCACCGGCCACAACCACTACTACGCGCGCGCGATCGTCGACGGCGTCAACCACATCACCACCGGCGGCGGCGGCGGGCCGCTGCACACGCCGGTGCCGGGCTCCGAGAACGTCGTCAAGGCGGTGCAGTCGTTCCAGTACAGCCGCATCACCATCGACGGGCCGGTGCTCGGGTTCGCGGCGGTCAACGCCGGCGCGGTGCTCGACACGTTCACCATCGTGCGCACGCCCTCGGCGGCGCCGACGCCGCGGGCCTCGGCCCTGGTGCTGGAGCCGGCCGTGCCCAACCCGTTCAATCCGCAGACGGTCATCCGCTTCGACCTGCCGGTTGCCGGCCGCGCGAAGCTGGCGGTTTACGACCTGGCCGGGCGCCTGGTGCGCACGCTGGTCGAGGGCGAGCAGCCCGCGGGCCCGGGCGAGGCGACCTGGAACGGCTGCGATGCGGCCGGGCGCGGGCTGCCCTCCGGGACGTATTTCGCGCGCCTGGAGGCGGACGGCGACGTCCGGACGACGCGCATGAGCCTCGTGCGCTGAACTTTTGATGAATGGGCGCGGCGGCCACGGCGGGGCACCCCCGACTTGTGGCGCCGCTCCCGGTGTGTTAATGGTTGGCCTGCAAACCGACCGGCCCCGACCCCCGGCCCCAGCACAGGAGTTCCATGGGCGACTCGAAGCCACCCGTGACTCCGGACGACGACCCGTCCTCCGGGAAACCGACACTGTTCAGCCGCATCTCGCGCATCATCTTCGGTGGACCACGCAGCCTTGCCGACACCGGGCTGTTCCACAGCCTGACCCTGGTGCCGTTCCTGGCCTGGGTCGGCCTGGGCGCCGACGGCCTGTCGTCGTCAAGCTACGGCCCCGACGAGGCGTTCCGCACCCTGGGCGAGCACACGTACCTGCTGCTCGCGCTGGCCGTGATGACGGCCGGCACGGTCTTCATCATCTCGGCGGCCTACAAGCGCATCATTGAGGAATTCCCGCACGGCGGCGGCGGCTACGTCGTGGCCACGAAGCTGCTGGGCTCGAACGTCGGCGTCATCTCGGGCTGCGCGCTGCTGGTCGATTACATCCTGACGGTCGCCGTGTCGCTGGCCGCGGCCGGCGACGCGGTCTACAGCTTCCTGCCCCCCGAATGGCACGGCCTCAAGCTGATGACCGAGGTCGTGTTCGTCGTCGCCCTGACGGTGCTGAACATCCGCGGCGTGCGCGAGTCCGTGATGACGATGCTGCCGGTCTTCCTGGTCTTCCTGGTCACGCACACGCTCGGCATCATCGGCGGCATCCTCGCGCATATCGGGCAGATCCCTGCCACGGCGACCCATGTGCAGGAGGGCTTCTCGCACGGCGTGGCCACCCTGGGCATGGGCGGCATGCTGGCGCTGCTACTGAAGGCCTTCTCGATGGGCGGCGGTACCTACACCGGCATCGAGGTCGTCTCCAACAGCATGCCCATCATCCGCGAGCCGCGCGTGCAGAACGGCCAGCGCACGATGACCTACATGGCCATCTCGTTGTCGTTCATGGCCGGCGGCCTGCTGCTGTGCTACCTGCTGTGGAATGTCGTGCCCCAGGAGGGCAAGACGATGAACGCGGTGCTGTTCGGCGACCTCGTCGGGCACATGCCGCTGGGCAAGCCGCTGATCTGGATCACGCTGCTGTCCGAGGCCCTGCTGCTGGTCGTGGCCGCGCAGGCGGGCATCATCGGCGGCCCGCGCGTGCTGGCGAACATGGCGCTCGACAACTGGGCGCCGCGGCGGTTCGCCTCGCTGTCCAGCCGCCTGACCACGCAGAACGGCATCGTCCTGATGGGCGTGCTGGCCCTGGTCGTGCTGCTCTATGCGCGCGGCGACGTGCGCGCGCTGGTCATCATGTACAGCATCAACGTGTTCCTGACGTTCTCGCTGTCGATGCTGGCGATGGTGATGTGGACCGTGCAGACGCGCGAACGCCGCGCCCACTGGCGCCGCCGCTCGCTGCTGTTCGGCGTCGGCCTGCTGGTCTGCGTGACGATCCTCATCGTCACCATCATCGAGAAGTTCCGCGAGGGCGCCTGGCTGACCATCGTCGTGACGGGTATCCTGCTCATCCTGTGCCACCTCGTGCGCGCGCACTACCGCACGCTGGGCCGCAAGCTGGCGAAGCTGCACCGCGAGATGGAGCCGGTCATCGCCGCCGTCGAGGCCAAGGCGCCGACCGAGGTGCCCGCCTTCGACACGCGCTACCCGACCGCCGCGCTGCTGGTCGCCGGCTACAGCGGGCTGGGCGTGCACACGCTGCTCAGCATCCTGCGCGTGTTCAAGGGCCACTACCGCAACCTGGTCATCATCTGCGTGGGCGTGCTGGACACCGGCGAGTTCAAGGGCGAGCACGCCGTCGAGGGCCTGCAGGAGAAGTGCGACGAGACCGTCGGCAAGTACGTCGAACTGGCGCACAAAATGGGCATCCCCGCGGTGGGACGCACTGCGCTGGGCACCGACGTGGTGGACGAGGGCGAGAAGCTCTGCCTGGCCGTCGGTCACGAGTTCCACGACGTGACGTTCTTCGCCGGGCAGATCATCTTCCAGCGCGACCAGTGGTTCCAGCACCTGCTGCACAACGAGACGGCGTTCGCCATCCAGAAGCGGCTGCAGTGGAACGGGCGCACGATGGTGATCCTGCCGGCGCGGGTGCGCTAGGCGCCGCCGATTGCGGAATGAGCCAACTGCCGACCGCGCCTCACGTTGGCGCGGTCGGCACTTTTTATGCATCCGGCCCGGGCCGGCGCGCCGCCGCAGATTTCGCTTGCCGACCGCGCCGCGCGGACGTATCTCATGCGCCGTCACTTGAACCAAGATCGCCGAGTCCCGCGAGAGCGGGAGCGGGGGACCCAAAATCCCGGGGCGCATCGCCGCTGGTTTCCTTGCGGAAGCCTGGCGTAGGGCACTATTCGGCCCGAGCCCGTCAGCTAACCTCGTAGGCGACGAATAGGAGCCAGCATGGGCGACAAGGCCCCCCTGGCCCCGGAGGACGAAGAGTCTTCCGGGGCGTCGTCGTTCACCCGCAAGGTGCGACGCATCCTCTTCGGCCGGCCGAAAAGCCTGGCCGACAGTTCCCTCTTCCACCACCTGACCCTGGTGCCGTTCCTGGCCTGGGTGGGCCTCGGCGCCGACGGCCTGTCGTCGTCGTGCTACGGCCCCGACGAGGCCTTCCGCACGCTGGGCGGGCACACCTACCTGCTGCTCGCGCTGGCGGTGATGACGGCCGGCACCGTGTTCATCATCTCGGCGGCTTACAAGCGCATCATCGAGGAATTTCCGCACGGCGGCGGCGGCTACGTCGTGGCGACGAAGCTTCTGGGCGACAACATCGGCGTCATCTCGGGTTGTGCGCTGCTGGTCGACTACGTGTTGACCATCGCGGTGTCGATCGCTGCGGCGGGCGATGCGGTGTACAGCTTCCTGCCGCTGGGCTGGCACGGGCTGAAGCTGGCGACCGAGGTCGTGCTCGTCGTCGGGCTGACCGTGCTCAACATCCGCGGCGTGCGCGAGTCGGTGATGGTGCTGATGCCCGTCTTCCTGGTGTTCCTGGCGACGCACGTGCTGGGCATCGTCGGCGGCATCGTCGCGCACGCCGGGCAGGCGCCGCAGACGGTGACCGCCGTGCACGACGGCTTCTCGCACGGCATGGCCACGCTCGGCCTCGGCGGCATGGCGGCGCTGCTCTTGCGCGCCTTCTCGATGGGCGGTGGCACCTACACCGGCATCGAGGCTGTCTCGAACGGCCTGCCCATCCTGCGCGAGCCGCGCGTGCGCAACGGCCGGCGCACGATGACCTACATGGCCACCTCGCTGTCGTTCACGGCGGGCGGCCTTCTGGTGTGCTACCTGCTCTGGCACGTCGTGCCGCAGGAGGGCAAGACGATGAACGCCGTGCTGTTCGGCAGCATGCTGGACGGCCTGCCGCTGGGCCGGCCGCTGCTGTGGGTCACGCTGCTGTCCGAGGGACTGCTGCTGGTGGTGGCGGCCCAGGCCGGCTTCCTGGACGGGCCGCGCGTGCTGGCCAACATGGCGCTCGACAACTGGGCGCCGCGGCGGTTCGCCTCGCTGTCGGGCCGGCTGACGACGCAGAACGGCATCGTCCTGATGGGCACGCTGGCGCTGGCGCTGCTGTTGTACGCGCGCGGCAACGTCGGGCACCTGGTCGTCATGTACAGCATCAACGTGTTCCTGACGTTCTCGGTGTCGATGCTGGCGATGTTCCTGTGGACCATCCGCTCGCGCGCGCGGCGGCCGCACTGGCGGCGGCGCACCTCGCTGTTCGGCGTGGGCCTGCTGCTGTGCGTCGCCATCCTGGGCGTCACGGTGTACGAGAAGTTCCGCGAGGGCGGCTGGATCACCATCTGCGTGACGGGCGCGCTGCTGGGGCTGTGCTACCTCATCCGGGCGCACTACCGGCAGCTGGGACGCAAGCTGGCGAAGCTGCACCGCGAGATGGAGCCGGTCATCGCCGCCGTCGAGGCCAAGGCGCCGGTCGGGTTGCCCGCCTTCGACGCGAGCCGGCCGACCGCCGCGCTGCTGGTCGCCGGCTACAGCGGGCTGGGCGTGCACACGCTGCTCAGCATCAAGCGGGTGTTCAAGGGGCACTACCACAACCTGGTGATCGTCTGCGTGGGCGTGCTCGACTCGGGCGAGTTCAAGGGCGAGCACGCCATCGAGACGCTGCAGGAACGGTGCGACGAGACCGTGGCGAAGTACGTCGAGCTGGCGACCAAGCTCGGCATCCCGGCCGTGGGCCGCACCGCGCTGGGCACGGACGTGGTCGAGGAGGGCGAGAAGCTCTGCCTGTCGGTGGTGCACGAGTTCCACGACGTGACGTTCTTCGCGGGGCAGATCATCTTCCAGCGCGACCAGTGGTTCCAGCACCTGCTGCACAACGAGACGGCGTTCGCCATCCAGAAGCGGCTGCAGTGGAGCGGGCACGCGATGATGATCATGCCGGCGCGGGTCAGGTAGCGCGCCGAAAGGGAGTTGCGGGCGGGACGAAACACACCCTACCTTGCGCGTTGCCAATGTGTTAACATGGCGCGCCGGGCAGGGCGTCCTGCCCGCGATTCCCGGACGGCAGGTACCCGATGCAGATGCTTTCCCGGAGGCGGCGCGCACAACTGGCGCTGCTGCTGCCATTAATTGCCGGCTGTGCGGCCGCGCCGCCGCACACCCGCGGCGTGGCGGGCGTGGCCCCCGCTGCAGACCGGTTCTGGACGCCACCCGCTGCCAAGACCGCTCCCGTCGAGCCTGCGGCCACCGCGCCGGCCATCCCCCCCGAGGCCATCGCCGGGCGCCTGGCCAACCTGACCCTGGCCGAGGTGGTCGACGTGGCGCTGGCCAACAGCCCCGTCACCCGCGCGGCCTGGGCCGACGCGAAGGCCGCCGCGGCCGCCTACGGCTCGGCCCGGGGCGACCGGTTGCCCACGATCGACGGCACCATCGGCGCCACCCGCACCTACACCGGCGGCCCGGCGGCCGAGGCCGAGGAGTACGCCACCGCGTACGGGCCCGGCGCCACCCTGTCGTGGAAGGTGCTCGACTTCGGCGGCCGCGGCGGGCGCATCGAGGCCGCGCGGCAGGCCATGCTGGCGGCCGACTGGACCCACAACGCCGTGCTGCAAGACGCCATCTTCACCGTCGAGTCGGCCTTCTACCGCTACGCCGGGGCGAAGGCCGTCCTCGAGGCGAACCGGCTGTCGTACGCCGAGGCCGAGAGCAGCGTCGTCGCGGCCGAGACGCGCCACGACGTGGGGCTGGCGACCATCGCCGACGTGCTGCAGGCCCGCACCGCGCGCGCCCAGGCCAAGCTGGACCTGCAGGCGACCGAGGGGCAGGTGCGCACCACCCGGGGCGCGCTGGCCGTCTCGATGGGCTTCCCCGCGAACGTGCCCTATGACGTCCAGATCGGCGTGCCCGACGTGCCGGTCGAGGGCGTGTCGCAGGAAGTCGACGCGCTGATTGCCCGCGCCGTGGCCGGCCGGCCCGACCTGCTGGCCGCGCAGGCGCGCGCGCAGGCGGCGTCGGCGCGCGCCCGGACGGCGCGCTCGGACCTGCTGCCGTCGCTGTCACTGTCCGGCTCGGCCGGGCGCACGTGGACCGACGGCCAGGTCATCGGCGGCGACGAATACAAGGACCGCGCCGCCGGCACGCTGGCGCTGAACCTGCCCCTGTTCGGCGGCTTCTCGGGCCGCCACGACCTGGCGAAGGCGCGCGCCGAGGCCGACGCGGCCGCCGAGCGCGCCCGCGGCCTGAGGCAGCAGGTCGTCTACGAGATCTTCGTCGCCCACAGCGACTTCCTGACGGCCGGCGAGCGCGTGCGCACCGTCGACGAGCTCATGGCCAGCGCCCGGCAGTCCGAGGAAGTGGCCCGCGGCCGCTACCAGGAAGGCGTGGGCGACATTCTGGACCTGCTCTCGGCGCAGCGCGCGCTGGCCGAGGCGCGGGCCGCGCAGGTGAACGCGCGGCTCGGCTGGTACATCTCCCTGGCGCAGCTGGCGCGCGACGCCGGCGTGCTGGGACTGCACGGCGAGAACCCCCTGGCGCCCGGCGCCCTGCATCCCGAGGTCGAGAAATGACGCGGTGGAACCTTCGACGCGCGGCGGCGCTGGCGCCCGCGCTGCTGCTGGGCGGAATCTTCGGCGTGGCCGCGATGGGGGCGGGCCCCGCGCCCGGCAAGGGCGGCCCGCCGCCGGCCCCGGTCGTGGCCGGCCAGGTGAAGGCCCAGCCCATGCCGGTGCTGGTCAAGGCCGTGGGCACGGTCGAGCCCATCGAGTCGGTCGCGGTGCGGCCGCAGGTGGGCGGCGTCATCACGCGCGTGGCCTTCACCGACGGGCAGGACGTCAAGGCGGGGCAGGCGCTGTTCCAGATCGACCCGCGCCCGCTGCAGGCGGCGCTCGACGCGGCGCGCGCGCAGCTGGCGCGCGACCACGCGCAGGCGGCCAATGCCGCGGCGCAGGCCGAGCGCTACGCGCGGCTGGTCGAGAAGGACTACGTCACGCGCGAGCAGGCCGACGCCGCGCGCACGCAGGCCGACGTCTTCGCCGCCGCGGTGCAGGCCGACCAGGCGAACGTCGAGCAGGCGAAGCTGAACCTGGCCTACGCCACGGTGACCTCGCCGGTGGCCGGCCGCACCGGCGCCGTGCTGGTCAAGAAGGGCAACGTCGTGGCGGCGGGCGGCGGCCCGCTGGTCGTGGTCAACCAGCTCGACCCCATCCGTGTCGCGTTCGCGCTGCCGGCCACGCAGCTGGCCGAGGTGCGGCGGCGCCAGTCCGGCGCGCCGCTGGTCGTGCGCGTGCGCCCGTCGGGCGGGCGCGACGGCGAGGCCGTCGCGGGCCGGCTCGTGTTCGTGGACAACGCCGTGGCCGCGAACAGCGGCACCGTGGCCATGAAGGCCGAGTTCGCCAACGGCGACGACGCGCTGTGGCCCGGCCAGTTCGTGGACGTCGAGGTCGAGCTCGCCGTCGAGCCCGCGGCGCTGACCGTGCCCGCGGTGGCGGTCATCACCGGCCAGGCGGGCACGTTCGTCTACGTGATCGACGAGGCGGGCAAGGCGCAGAAGAAGCCGGTCACGCTGCTGCGCACCGTCGGCGGGCTGGCCGTGGTGCAAGGTGAAGTCGCCGACGGCCAGGCGGTCATCGTCGACGGCCAGATGCGCGTGGTGCCGGGCGGCGCGGTGATGGTCAAGGGCGCGCCGGGGCAGGGCAAGCCTGCTGAAGGCGGCAAGCCTGCCGAGGCGGCCAAGCCGGTCGAGGGCGCGACGCGATGAACCTCTTCATCCGACGCCCGGTCATGACCACGCTGGTGATGCTGGCCATCCTCGTGGCCGGCGTCATCGGCTACCGCCAGCTGCCGGTCAGCGACCTGCCGAACGTCGACTTCCCGACCATCTCCGTGTCGGCCGGCCTGCCGGGCGCCAGCCCCGAGACGATGGCCTCGGCCGTGGCGACGCCGCTCGAGAAGCAGTTCTCGACCATCGCCGGCATCGACAACATGACCTCGAGCAGCGCGCTCGGGTCGACCAGCATCACCATCCAGTTCAAGCTCGACCGCGACATCGACGCCGCCGCGCAGGACGTGCAGGCCGCCATCTCGGACGTGCTGCGCCAGCTGCCGCGCGACATGCCGTCGCCGCCGTCGTACCGCAAGGTGAACCCGGCCGACCAGCCCATCCTGTACATCGTGCTCAGTTCGCCGACGCTGCCGCTGTCGACGGTGGACGAGTTCGCGCAGACAATGGTCGCCCGCCGCATCTCGATGGTCAGCGGCGTGGCCCAGGTGCAGGTGTACGGCTCGCAGAAGTACGCGGTGCGCATCCAGCTGGACCCGCAGGAGCTGGCCGCGCGGGGGCTGGGCCTGGACCAGGTCGTCTCGGCCGTGCAGGGCAACAACGTGAACCTGCCCACCGGCACGCTGTACGGCGCCGACCGCGCGGTGACCATCCGCGCCGACGGCCAGTTGAACGCCGCCGCCGACTACCGGCCCATCGTCGTGGCCTGGCGCGACGGCGCCCCGGTGCGGCTGCAGGAGCTGGGCCGCGTGATGGACAGCGTCCAGAACGACAAGGCCGCCAGCTGGTTCAAGGACGAGCGCGCCATCATGCTGGCCGTGCAGCGCCAGCCCGGCACGAACACCGACGCCGTCTCGCGCGCCGTGCGCGACCTGTTGCCGACGTTCCGCGACCAGTTGCCGGCCGCGGCGAAGCTCGAGGTCATGTTCGACCGCGCCGAGCCCATCCGCGACTCGGTGCACGACGTCAAGAACACGCTGCTGCTGACCCTGGCGCTGGTCATCCTGGTCATCTTCCTGTTCCTGCGGAACCTGTCGGCCACGGTCATCCCCAGCCTGGCGCTGCCGATGTCGCTGGTGGGCACGTTCTGGGTGATGGCCCTGCTGGGCTTCAACCTGGACAACCTGTCGCTGATGGCGTTGACGCTGTCGGTGGGCTTCGTCGTCGACGACGCCATCGTCATGCTCGAGAACATCTACCGGCACATGGAGATGGGCAAGCCGCCGCTGCAGGCCGCGCGCGAGGGCGCGCGCGAGGTGTCGTTCACCATCGTCTCGATGACACTGTCGCTGGCCGCCGTGTTCATCCCGATCCTGTTCATGGGCGGCATCATGGGCCGACTGTTCAGCGAGTTTGCCGTCGTCATCATGGCCGCCATCCTGGTGTCCGGCTTCGTCTCGCTGTCGCTGACGCCGATGATGTGCAGCCGCTTCCTGCGCCCGCAGCACATGAAGCACAACCGCTTCTACGACGGCATCGAGCGCGTCTGGGTGGTCGGGCTGGGCTGGTACGAGCGCACGCTGGCCCTGGCCATGCGGCGCAAGTCGGCCACGCTGCTGCTGTCGGTGGCCATCTTCGCCGGCACGCTGGTGCTGTTCCGCGTGGTTCCCAAGGGCTTCATCCCGACGGCCGACACCGGCTTCCTGACCGGCACCACCGAGGGCGCCGAGGGCCTGGCCTTCGACGCCATGAAGAAGCACCAGCAGGCCGCGGCGCAGGTCCTGGCCAAGGACCCGAACGTCGACGCGTTCATGTCCAGCGTCGGCGCCGGCGGCCCCACGGCCAGCGGCAACGGCGGCCGGTTCTTCATCCGGCTGAAGCCCCGCAAGGATCGCGAGTCGACCGCCGACGAGGTGGTCGCCACCCTGCGGCGCGAGATGGGCAAGATCCCGGGCATCCGCGTCTTCGTGACCAACCCGCCGGCCATCAACATCGGCGCGCGCTTCGCCTCGGGCCTGTACCAGTACACCATGCAGTCGCCCGACCTGGACGAGCTCTACACCGCTGCGCCCAAGCTGGAGGCCCGGCTGCGGCAGGAGCCGAAGCTGCGCGACATCAACAGCGACCTGCGCGTCAGCAACCCAGAGCTGAACGTCCGCATCGACCGCGACCGCGCCGCCTCCCTCGGCGTGACGCCGCAGGTGATCGAAGAGACGCTGTACTCGGCCTTCGGCACGCGGCAGGTCTCGACCATCCTGGCCCCGAACAACCAGTACAGCGTGCTGATGGAGCTGCTGCCCGAGTCGCAGCGCGACCCGGCGGCCCTGTCGCAGCTGTACGTGCGCGCGAGCAGCGGCCAGCTGGTGCCGCTGTCGGCGCTGGCCACGTTCGAGCCGGGCGTGGGCCCTCTGACGGTGAACCACGCCGGCCAGCTGCCGGCCGTCACCATCTCGTTCAACCTGGGCGAGGGCGTGGCGCTGAGCGAGGCCGTCGAGATCGTCAACAAGGCCGCCGCCGAGGTGCTGCCGGCCTCGGTGACGACCGCGTTCTCGGGCACGGCGCAGGCGTTCAGGGCCTCGCAGTCGGGCCTGATGGCGATGCTGCTGCTGGCCATCCTGGTCATCTACATGATCCTGGGCATCCTCTACGAGAGCTTCGTGCACCCGGTCACCATCCTGACCGGCCTGCCGTTCGCCCTGTTCGGCGCGCTGCTGACGCTGCTGGTGTTCAAGGTGCAGCTGGACATGTTCAGCTTTGTCGGCCTGATCATGCTGATCGGCGTGGTGAAGAAGAACGCCATCATGATGATCGACTTCGCCATCATCGCGAAGCGCGACGGCATGGACGCCGAGTCGGCCATCACCAAGGCCTGCAGCATCCGCTTCCGGCCCATCATGATGACGACGATGGCCGCGCTGATGGGCACGCTGCCCATCGCGCTGGGCCTGGGCGCCGGCGCCGAGTCGCGGCGGCCGCTGGGCCTGTGCGTGGTCGGCGGCCTGCTGTTCTCGCAGCTGATCACGCTGTACGTGACGCCCGTGTTCTTCACCTACCTGGACCGCGTGCAGACGCGGCTGGAGAGGGTCCGCTGGCGGACGAACGGCTAGGGGCTCGTTGCCGCGCGCCGTCGGCGGCGCTATCTTGACCGATTGCCGTTCCGGCGTGGAATGCCCGTCGTTCCCGCATGCCTGTCGCTACCCGGGGGTTGTCTCATGTCCCATCGCGCCGCCATGTCCTGCCTGCTGCTCGTCGTTGCCGCGACGTTGCCGGCCGTTGTCATCGTTCCCGCCTCGGCGCAGGATGCGCCCGCCGTCGGCGACTCCGCCGCGGTCGCGCTGCCGCCCGCGCCGGTCTCCATCACGCCCGACAACACGCCCGCCGTGCTCAGCCCGGCCGTGACCGCGGGCGATTCGGCGGGCGCCGCGGCCCCCGTGGCCCCCGTGGCCGGCGCGACCGCCACCGCCCCGCTGTTCATCGCGGCGGGCGACACGCTGACCGTGCTGGTGGACTACCGCGCCGAGGCCGAGATCTCGCGCGACCTGCAGGCCGCGATCGCCGAGAAGGCCGCGGCCGAGAAGCGCCTGGACCGCGCCAGCATGCTGGCGACGGTGGCCGAGACGCACATCGACATCAAGACCAGCGAGATCAAGGGGCTGGACGCGCAGATCGCGCTGGCGAAGTCGGACAAGAACGACGCCAAGCGGGCCGAGCTGGAGGGCCGCCGCAAGTACGCGATGGTCGAGAAGCAGCTGCTGGAGCGGCGCCGCGACCTGCGCCGGCGCGAGATCGACACCGCCCGCGCGGTGAAGGCGTACCACGAGACGGCGGCCAAGGCGTGCCGGCTGGAGATGGACCTGGCGGTCAAGCGGCGCGAGCGGGCCTCGATCACGAGCACGGTGGACCCGAACGCCGCCGCGGAGTACCGCAAGCTGCAGGCCGAGATCACGAAGCTCGAGGGCGGCGTGCTGGACGCGCAGGTCGACCAGGCCGCCAAGCGCAAGGACCTTGCCGAGCAGGAGGTCCAGCTGGGCAAGGTCCGGCGCGCGGTCTACGAGTCGCAGCTGAAGGTGGCGCGCTAGCGGGCGGCCGCGGCCGCCTGCAGCATGCCCTTCAGTTCCAGGTAGTTGTTGGGGTCGGCGAGGTCGTGCACCGTCAGGTTGTACACGCCGACCTTCCTGTTGGCGGCGTCGACGATGACCACGTCGCGCCACTCCACGGCCCACGACGTCCACACCGCCGCCGCCGCCGTGTCCTGCAGCCAGGGCAGGTCCTTGTTCACGATGGCGGCGGCGTTGCCCGCTTCCAGGCCCGCGGCATTGACGCCCAGGATGTGCACGTCCTGCGCCCAGCCCTTCGCATTGATCTCGTCCTGCAACGCATTGAGATAGCCGAACTGGCTAACGCAATAGCTTCAGGTCGAGTGCCCGAAGTACCACGCCGAGGTCGTGCCCAGGTAGTCGCGGGGCGACACCTGGAGCGAGTATGTCGTCGAGTTCGAGTTCACGTCCACCAGCCGGAAGTCGGGCACGGCC
This sequence comes from uncultured bacterium, assembly GCA_903847545.1. Taxonomy (GTDB): domain Bacteria; phylum Krumholzibacteriota; class Krumholzibacteriia; order LZORAL124-64-63; family LZORAL124-64-63; genus CAINDZ01. Next base: position 17,262 of record CAINDZ010000648.1, read on the forward strand.
TGGGCGGCCGGGTCGGTGGCCTTGTCCTTGCCGCAGGCCGTGGCCAGGGCCGCCAGGGCCAGCACGGGCAGCAGTCGCGCCCAGCGGATCCGTCGCATGGAATTTCTCCCGTCTTGGTTGTCGCCGCCGGTCGCCGTCAGCTCCCGGCCGCGCGCCTGCGCCGGCGGTGCCGCCACAGCCCGGCCTCGACCAGGCGGCGCGTGAAGCCCACGTGCCCCTCCGGGTCCTGGGCCAGGCACATGTCGGCGCCGCCGAAGCCGTCCGGCGGGAAATAGATCCCGCAGTTCGCATTGATCTCGAGCATCCACGGCGTGCCCTCGTGGTCGACGCGGATGTCGGCGCGCCCGAAGCCCGCGCCTTTCATCGCCACGAAGAGCCGCGCCGATTCGTCCTGCAGGCGCCGGGCCAGCTTCTCGTCGGCCACGGGCTGCGACGTCATGCTGTCGAAGTCGACCCACTTCATCTTCTCGTGCTTGAAGCTCTCGCCCGCGGGGAAAATGTACTGCACGGGCGGGTAGGCGCGCGGCCGCGTCGGCTTCCCCGGCACCTCGGCCACCAGCACCGTGCACTCGGTGCCCTCGATGAACTCCTCGATGAGCGCGGCGCCGTGGCGGCGGATCATCTTGCCGGCCTGCCGCCGCAGCCCCGCCTCGCTGGCCACGCGCGAGGCGCGGCTCAGG
>CAINDZ010000649.1 GCA_903847545.1 uncultured bacterium
GAGGTGGTCGACCGAATAGCGGATGTTCGCGCGCACCGCGCGCCGCGCCAGGTCCTCCTCGGAGTCGTGCGCGCCCTCGGCCACGACGCGCTCCACCGCCGGCCTCACGCGGTCGATGATGTCGCGCAGGTTGTGGTGGTGCGGGTCGCCCGGCTCGCGCAGGTCCTCGATGGTCGCCTGGATGGCCCCGCACCGCGTGTGCCCGAGCACCACCACCAGCTTCGTGTCGAAGCGCGAGGCCGCGAACTCGACGCTGCCCACCAGCGACGGCGCCACGATGTTGCCCGCCACGCGGATGACGAACAGGTCGCCCAGGCTCTGGTCGAAGATCAGCTCGGCCGGCACCCGCGCATCCGAGCAGCCCAGGATGATCGCCAGCGGTTGCTGCTCGGCGATGTCGGTGCCGTGCGGCGCGGCCGGCGACGGCTTCGCGCGCACGCCCGCGTCCAGGTTGGCGACAAAGCGGCGGTTGCCCACCTGCAGGCGTTCCAGGGCTTCGGAGGCAGGGGTCACGGGGCGTCCGTTCGTTGGGTATTGGGCGCTCGCGGCGTATCGCAGGAAAGCAACAGACTAGGGCATCGTTTCCAGCAGGTGCTCGACCTTCGCCTTGAGATCAGGAACATCTTGCTCCACAACGGCCCAGACGATGTCGATATCAATGCCCAGGTAGTCGTGAACGACGACATTCCGGAACGCCGCAAGCGCTGCCCAGTTGATCTCGGGATGCGCATCACGTAGGGAAGTCGACAACCGCTGGGCCGTCTCTGTCAATGTATGCAGATTTCGGAGCACGGCATCCTGATGAACGACCGATTCAAGAAAGGTCGCCTTCCCGGCTGCCGTTGCAAATTCGAGCCGGCCGATCATGTCCAGCATGTGCTCGAGGTAGGCCCGGTCACTCTTCACAACGCAACCGCCTCGGCAAGAACCCGATTGCGGATATGCGGATTGAGGCCTGACTCCGTGACGATGTCGATGTGCCGCCCCAGAAGCGCCTCCAACTCGAGGATGAGGCCCGCCGGGAACCACGAACTGACCTGCGGCCCCGTCGTCACGAGGAAATCAATATCGCTGTCGGCCTTCTCGTCACCGCGCGCCACCGATCCAAACACCCTAATTGACGTCACACCATGCCGTTGTGCCACTTCGAGCACATGGTCGCGTTGTGAATGAAGCGCTTCGATGGTCGTCATGAAAGTCCTCCGCTCGGGTCTCTGCGCGGAGTATATATTAGCGGGCGCCGCCGACGCAACTTCCGCCGCTATCGGCTCAGTCCAGCACCCAGCTCCCCACCCCCTGCGCCTCCAGGAACGCCCGCGCCCCGCGCCCGTGCAGCATCGCCAGCGTGGCCAGCAGGCCCGCCTCGGTGCAGGCGTCGGCCAGCACCGTCACCGAGCGCGGCGCGTCCAGCACCGGCCAGCCGGTGCGCGGGTTCAGGATGTGCGGGTAGCGGATACCGTCCTTCAGCAGGTAGCGGCGCGCGTCGCCGCTGGTGGCCAGCGCGCCCTGCGCCAGTTCCAGGTCCAGCGCCGCGCGCGGGCCCGCCGGCGACTCGACGCCCACGCGCCACGGCCGCCCGTCGCGCCTGGAGCCCAGCGCCCGCAGGTCGCCGCCGAAATTCACCAGCACCGCGGCGCGCGTGCGCATCGACACCAGTTGCGCGGCGCGGTCGACGGCGTACTCCTTGCCCAGGCCGCCCAGGTCGATCTCCATGCCCTCGGGCAACGTGAGTGACGGCCGCGCCCACGTCACCTTGTCCCACCCCACCAGCGGCAGCAGTTCCTTCACCGCCGCGCGCGAGGGCACGTTCGCCGAGCCGTCGAAGCGCCACACCCGGCGCAGCACGCCCGACGTCACGTCGAAGCGCCCTTCGCTCAGGTGAAAACACCGGTCGGCGAAATCGAGCAGGCCGGCCGTCTCGTCGTCGACGAGCACCGGCCGGCCTGCGGCATGGTTGACGGCATGGATGATGTTGTCGTCGCGGTAGCGGCTCAGGTGCCGCTCGATCCGCTGCGCCTCGGCCGCCGCCAGCTCGCCCAGCGACAGCGCCTCGTCGCGGTCGTCCACGTCCAGAAGCACCTCGCAGGGGCTGGCCATCGCCGTGAAGGCGACCAGCCAGCCGTCGGGACGCCGCTGTGCGTGGACCGCCATCACTGCTTCCCGAACGTCAGTCCCACGTTCGCGATGATCGCGTCAACGGTCGGGTACAGGTCCAGGTCGCGCAGGCTGCCGATCGCGTCGCTCGGCGCGTGGTTGCCCGTCTGCTTGTAGTACTCCAGGCGCAGCGTCAGGTCGTTCCCGCCCTTCAGCTTCGTCCCGTACTTCAGGCCCAGCGACACCGCGTCCATCTCGCCCAGCCGGTAGTCGGCCGAGGCGAAGTCGGGCAGCGCAGCGCCCTGCACCAGGTAGCGGCGGTAGAAATCGGCCGCGCCCTGGTGGTACCAGCGCAGGTTCGGCTGCACGTAGCGCGTCGGCTGGAAGTTCAGCCGGTAGCTGACCTCGGTCGTGCGCGACTTGATGCCCCAGTCGTCCTCGTACCAGCGGTACGACAGCGTCATGATGTCGCGGCCCAGGTTCTGGATCAGCTCGGCGGCCGCCGCGTGCTTCGAGCGCTTGTCGGGGCGGTTCTCGTACAGGAACAGCTCGGGCGTGCCCGTGCCCGGGGCCGGGTCGCCGGTCGTGCCGTTGACCACCGACAGGATCTTGTAGGGGTCGGTCTGGTAGCCCGTCACGTTGGTGCCGGTGTAGTTCAGCGCCAGCAGCGTGCGCCGCGTCAGAACCTGCGTCAGGCCCACGCCCAGGTCGGTGACGCCCTTCGACTCGCTGCCGCCGCCGCCGTCGTCCTCGAGCGCCGCCTTGTCGTCGTGCTCGCCCGGCACCGGCGCCGCCATCGCCGAGAACGGCACCGGCGCGCCGCCCATCGGGCTGACCGAGTCGGCGAAGTGCGAGCCGCGCAGCGTGATCGTCGTGTTGCGCTGGAAGAAGTCGCGCGACAGCGCGCCGTTGACGCCCAGCGACGTGTAGTCGCTCTCGAACGAGCCGTACACGCCGACGGTCGCCTTCGTCAGGCGCCCCCACGGAATGGTCAGGCCGCCGCTGCCCGCGAAGCGCGTGTCCTTGAACGTGGTGTCGAGCGGCGTCTCGCCCGGCTCGGCCGTGTAGCCGCTGCTGCCCGAGGGGCTGGTGAACGTCTGCGCATTCCGGGACGGCGCCGCGCCGTTGGCCGACGCGCCCGTCAGCGCATCGAACACCAGGCGGAACGTGCCGAGGTTGCCGTTGGTGAACTCATGCGTGCCGTCGGCCATCAGCTCGAAGGCCTTCACGCGCCCGGGCTCCGCGTACGCCAGCGCGCCGGTGCTGACCTCGGTTGCGTGCGCGGGCGCGCCGGCCACGCCCAGCGCGCCGCAGGCCGCGGCCAGCGCCAGGCGCAGGCCGCCTGGTTTGCGTTCAATTGCAGCCACAGCCGCCACCTCCCGAGCCCAGGCCGCCCGTCGAGGCTTCCTTGGAGAAGTAGATGTGCTCGTCCAGCGACGACGTGATCACATCGTCGCCCGGCGTCATCCCCGGCCGCGCCAGGATGTCGCGCTCCCACGGCTTGACGCCCATCGAGGCGCATCCGCCCAACGTCATCCCCGCCACCAGCAACCCCAGGGCCGGCAGCAGCCGGCGCGTCGTCCGTGCATCCATCACTTGCCCTCCGCCGGCTTGTCCGCCAGGAGCTTCACCAGTTCGGCCTCGCGCGCATCGGTCTCCGCATCGCGGAACCCGATGTGGCTCGCCTGGACCTTGCCCCCGCGATCGACCAGGAACGTCGTCGGCATCCCTTCCAGCTTGTACTGCTCGGCCAGCTTCCCCTTCGGGTCGAACACCACGACGATGTTCGGGTCCAGCAGGTCCAGGCGGCTGCGCATCGCCTTCTCGTCCTTGTCCACGCACACGGCCACCACCTGCAGGCCCTGCTTGCCATACATGCGCTGCATCGCCGTCAGCCACGGCATCGACGCCGCGCACGGCTTGCACCACGACGCCCAGAAATCGAGCATCACGACGCGGCCCGCATAGGCCTCCAGCTTGAAGTCGGCCGCGGCCACGACGCCGCGCGCCGCCGCGTTGTCCGCCGGCACGGCGCCCTGCGCGTGCGCGGACACGGCCGCCAGCGCGA
>CAINDZ010000650.1 GCA_903847545.1 uncultured bacterium
CGCCAGCGCCTGCGCGGCGGCGTCGGCCTGCGCCTGGTCGTCGTGCACCAGGTGCAGGCGGTCGCCGTAGCGCTGCACGTCCAGCCCGGCGATGCGCGCGGCCCGCAGCGCCCCGGCCGCGGCGACCAGGTCGGGGGCCGTCACCTCGAGCAGGCGGCGCGGGAACGAGGCGGCCACCGCGGCCGGCGAGCCCTGCGCCAGCGCGCGACCGGCGTGCATAAGGACGACCTCGTCGCACAGCGCGGCCTCGTCCATGTACGGCGTGCTGACCAGCAGGGCCAGCCCGTCGTCCGCCAGCTCGCGCAGGATGCGCCAGAACTCGCGGCGGCTGACCGGGTCGACGCCGGTGGTGGGCTCGTCCAGGATGAGCACCGCCGGCGTGTGGATGAGCGTGCAGCTGAGCGCCAGCTTCTGCTTCATGCCGCCCGAGAGCTGCCCGGCGCGCCGCCCGCGGAAGGGCTCGAGGCGGCTGAAGGCCATCAGCTCGGCATCGCGCTTGCGGCGCTCGGCCGGCGGCACGTCGAACAGCTCGGCGAAGAAGCGCAGGTTCTCGCCCACGGTCAGGTCGGGGTACAGGCTGAAGCGCTGCGGCATGTAGCCGAGGTGGCGCTTCACCTCGCCGGCCTCTGTCGCGCAGTCGTGGCCCATGACGCGGGCCGTCCCGCGGTCGGCGCGCAGCAGGCCGCACAGCACGCGCATGGCGGTCGTCTTGCCGGCGCCGTCCGGGCCGATGAGCCCGCAGATCCGGCCGGCCGGCACGGACAGCGACAGGCCGCGCACCGCGGGCACGGGGCCGTGGCTCTTGTGCAGGCCATCCAGCACGATCAGGTCGGTGCCGTTCGGCAGGCTCACGGCAGGTCGATCTCCGCCGGCATGCCCACGTGCAGCTTCCCGTCCGGGTTGTCCACGCGCAGCTTCACCGCGTACACCAGCTGGGCGCGCGCGTTGCGCGTCTGCGCGTTCTTCGGGGTGAACTCGGCCTCGTCGGCGATCCAGCCCACGGTGCCCTTCAGCGGCGCGCCGGGCAGGGCGTCGACGCGCACGGGGATCTCCTGGCCCAGGCGCACGCGCTCGAGGTCGCCGGCCTCGAGGTAGACGCGCAGCTCCAGGTGCGACAGGTCGGCCAGGCGCAGCGCGGCGCGGCCGGGGGCCGCGACCTCGCCCGGTTCGAGCGTGCGCGTCAGCACGGTGCCGCTGATGGGAGCCAGCACGGCGCTGTCTTTCAGCTGCCGGTCGTACACGGCCAGGCCGCTTTCCAGGTGGGCCAGCTCGGCGTCGATCGCCGCCAGCCGCCCGCGGGCCGCCTCGACGCCCGCGCGCGCCACGTCGCGCTGGGCCGTCAGGTCGTCCACCTGCTGGCCGGTGGCCGTGCCCTGCTCGCGCAGCGCCGTCGTGCGGCCGAGCGTGGTCTCGAGCAGCGACAGCTGGCGACGGGCCTTGGCCAGGTCGGCCTCGGCCACCGCGCGCTGGGCGACCAGTGTGGCGCGGTTGGCCTCCGTCTGCGCGCGCTGCAGCGCAACCAGCTCGGTGTCGAGCACGACCAGCGTGTCGCCGGCCGCGACGCGCTCGCCTTCCTGCCGGGTGACCGCCAGCACGCGCCCGCCCAGCACGGGGGCGACGTCGACCACCGTCGTCTCGAACGTGCCCGACGGTCCCGGCACCCGGCCGCGGCCGCAGCCCGTCATCCCGGCCAGGAGCAGGAAGGCCAGGAGCAGGGAGGCCAGGGTCGCAAATTTCCTGCGCATCGTCGTTCTCCCGTCAGGGGACCGCCCGGTCCCCGCCGCGTCGTGGTTCATCTCAGCGCCCCTGCGTCCACAGGAGCGCCGCCTCGGCCAGCCGCACGCGCGCGCGGGCCAGCGCCAGATCCAGTTCCGCCTGCGTCAACTCGTCCTGCGCGTCCAGGTACTCGGTCTCGGTGGCCGACTGCTGGGCGTAGC
>CAINDZ010000651.1 GCA_903847545.1 uncultured bacterium
CGGCCAGCCAGGCCGCGCCGCGGCCCGGACCGTCAGCCACCGGCGACGTTCCCGGCCAGACCGTGAACGTGATCGGCGCCGACGCCCCGCCCTGCGGCCAGGTCGTCGCATGGCCGCCGCCGTCGACCGCCTCGAGCCAGTAGTCCACCACCGCGCCGCCGACCACGTTGGGCAGCGAGAAGGCGAACTGGTCGGGCGCCCCCGGCGCGACCATCGGCGTTTCCTGCCACGGGCCGCCGTTCACCCGATGGTGGACCAGCGGCGCGCCGCCAAGGCCCAGGCGGGCCGTGATCGTCGCCGACAGGTTGTACGGGCCCGCGTAGCCGACGATGCCGAACAGCGGCGCGTGCGCGAACACCGGCCCGAACCACGTCGCGGCGGCGTACGCGTTGACGATGCCCCAGCCCGTGTCGTTGTCCGGCGTCGCGGGATGGCTCGCGGTCATCCGCAGCGCCTCGATCACCTGCATGGGCGCCAGGTCGGGCACGCGCTCGAGCACCAGCGCCGCCACGCCCGCGACCAGGGGGCAGCTGAACGAGGTGCCCGACACGTTGACGTAGCCCGCGTCGTTGAAGGGATCGGTGACGTAGTTGTCCTGCCCGCGCGCCGCAACGTCCGGCTTGATGCGGCCGTCGTAAGACGGCCCGGGCGACGAGAAGTAGGTGACCACGCCGGCGGCGTCCACGGCGCCGACGGTGACGATGCTGTCGGCATCGGCGGGCGCGATGATGTGCCCGGTGCGCGCGCGCTCGTTGCCGGCCGAGTTCACGACCAGCAGGCCGCGCCCCGCGGCCAGGTCCGCCGCCTTCGTCGTCACGCACGTGTCGCCGTCCAGGTCGGGCCAGGTGTACCAGTCGATGTAGCCGAGCGACGACGAGATGATGTCCGCGCCCAGGGCCTCGGCCCACTCCAGGCCGGCCACCCAGTTGTCCTCCTCGACGGGCACCTCGACCGCGACGTTCTCGGTCTTGCCCAGCGCCACCGACACGTTCCACGCCGGCGCCACCAGCGAGCCCGGCTGCCACGCCGCGACCGTCGCCAGCGTCTCGGTGCCGTGCGAGCGCGACGACACCGGGTCGCCCGCCTCGTTGTCCACCACGGCATCGTTGTTGACGAAGTCCCACGCGCCGAGCACCGGGATGTGGGCCAGCGCCACGTGCTGCGTGCGGAAGCCCGTGTCGAGCATGCCCACGACGACGCCCTTGCCCGACAGCCCGAGCTGCTCATGGGCCGCCGCGACGTTGGCCTGCAGCATCGCGGCCGTGTTGCCGCCGTAGTTGATGCCCGTGGCGGCGCGCGGGCCGCCGCGCCACGCCGCGGTGTCCGCGCTCGCGGGCACGGGCGTCGGCACGGCCGCGCGCGTGCCGCGGGCGACCAGGTCCAGCGCCGCCACGCCGGGCAGCCGCGCCAGCCGACGCACCTGCGCCTCGTCCGCCAGGAAGCTGGCGGCGTTCAGCCAGCGGCTCTGCTGCTGCAGCGTTGCGCCCGTCCGTTCGCAGCGCGCGAGGTAGTCCGGCGACAGGTCCAGGTCCAGCCCGTCGACGACGGGCGCCCCGGCCGCCATCCGGCGCTCGCGCCGCGCCAGCGCGCGCGGGTCCAGCCGCTTGCCGGCCCGGTCCAGCGCGGCGGCCAGTTCATCCCCCTGCACGCCCTTGTCCGTGAAACGCACCCAGACCTTGAGGCGCCCGTCAGCGGTGCGCTGCGCGGGATCGCCCGTTTCCAGGGCCCGGACCAGCCGGGGCGAGAGGCGCTCGATGCCGTGCGGGCGCGGGGAGACCGGCACCACGAACAGCACCAGGGCCATCAGGAAGTAGAAGACGCGGCTTTTCATGGGCTGACGTCAGGCTCCCGGACAGGGACAACGGCGGCCGCCCCCGCGGCGGCCCAGCCTGACATGATGATACAACATTCGGGGACCGGCGGCAGGGGGTTGCGGCTCAGTGCCCGCCGGCCGCCCCGAGGGCCCGGAAGTCCCGGAAGACGGTGCCGGTGTCGTTGCCCCATTCCCAGTTGACCACCAGACCGACCTCGCGGATGGCCAGCGGCGGGGCATCGGCGTAGAAATCGGTCAGCCGGCGGTACAGCACGGGCTGCCCGTCCAGCTCGGCCAGGAACTGCCGGCCGTCGAACGC
>CAINDZ010000652.1 GCA_903847545.1 uncultured bacterium
ATGGCTCAGTCGTCCTGCGCCGCGGCGGGCTGCAGGTCCACCACGATCACGTCCAGGCCCAGGAGCTGGCCCAGCTCGCGGGCGGCGTTGTCGGCGGCGGCCTCGTCGGCGTAGGCGCCGGTGCGCAGGCGGAACACCGGCTGGCCACGACCGTCCTGGCCCTCGACCAGCTGCAGGTCGTCCACCTTGTCGGCGACGCGCCGTTCCAGGTCGAGGGCGCGGCTGCGGTCGCCGAAGGCGCCCAGCTGCAGGGTGAAGCGGGCTGCGTCGGCGGGGGCCTCGTTCGGCGTCGGCGCCTCGACGGGCGCGGCGCGTGAGACGCGGCCGGCCGGGGCGCCGGTCGGCGTGGCGCCGCGCGTGCCGGACTGGTCGTCCCACTCGCGCAGGGCGCGGCGGATCTCGGACAGGGCCAGCGAGCCGGGATCCTTGTCCTGAAGGCGCGCGGCCAGGGCGCGAGCCTCGCCCTCGCGGCCCTGGCGCAGCAACGCGCGGCAGCGGCCGGAGACGGTGCGGGCGCGCAGCGCGGGCTGGGCCTCGTCGGCGGCGTCGTACCAGCGCAGGGCGCCGACGCCGTCGCCCTGCGCGATGGCGATGTCGCCCAGCAGCGCGCGCGAGACGCCGTACGCGGGATCGTCGGTGCGCACCGAGGCGAGCAGTTCGCGGGCGCGCGGGCCGCGGCCGAGGGCCAGCAGCGCGCGCGAGGCGGCCACCGGCACGTCGCCGGGCGCGTCGCCGAGGCCGCCCAGGAGCGGCGAGAGCAGCTTGAGGGCCTCCTCGGGCCGGCCGGCGCCCAGCTCGATCTCGGCGGCCTCCAGCGCCAGTCGCGCCCGCACTGGCTTGCCCAGGCGCTTCTGGTCGAGGCCGTCGCGCAGCTGCGAGACGGCGCCCTGCGGGTCGTCGGCCAGGCGCGAGCGCCACAGGGCGGCCTCGCCCGGCCGAGCGCCGGGCTGGTCGCCGCGGGCCTGCGAGCGCGCCTGTTCCCAGGCGCCGTTGGCGAAGAGGTCGGCCACGTCGGGCCAGCCGGCGGGGGCGCCCGTTGCCAGCAGCGCGAGCGCGAGGCCGGCGCCGGCGGCGGCGCGGATCAGGCGGCCGGCCACGTCACGCTTCCTCGCGGGTGCGGACACCGCGGCGGTGCGAGCGGAAGCTGCGGCAGTCGGGGCAGAACCAGCGCACGCGCGTGTCGGCGCGGCCGCAGGTGCCGCACACCCAGTCGACCTGGGGCTTGGGCATCTGCAGGAACTTCCAGGTGCGCGCGAACGCCGTGTCCGGGTTGTCGCGCACGAGCATGCGCAGGTACGGCGCCGCCACGTTCGGCGTCAGGTCGGGCTGGCCGGCCTTCAGCGTCAGCACGCGCTGCGCCTTGTCGCGCTGGTCGAGCTTCTCGTAGAGGATCGCCAGGTCGATCGCGAACGAGGCTGGCGCGTTCTCGGACAGGCACGCGGTCTCGAGCAGCGGGATCGTGCGCGTGAACTGGCCGCCGCGCAGCAGCGCGTCCTGCAGCATCGGCAGGAAGATGTCCAGTTCCTCGGGGTGTTCCAGCAGGTTGTCGGCGGCCTCGCCCAGCGCGGCGGCCGGGTCGTCGGCGCGCGCGGCCAGGATGGCGCGCACCAGCGCGGCGCGGCTGCCGGTCTCGGCCATGTTCTCGACGTCGTGCAGGCGGGCGCGGGCCTCGCCCGCCTCGCCGGCCAGGGCGTGGCCGACGGCGCGGTCCAGCTGGAAGCTGGCGTACGCCTCGCGGAACCAGGCGGCGTCGCGCTCGGCGACGTGCTTCGGGGCCTGCTTGAGCGTGCGCGCCGCGTCCGGCAGCTCGCCCGCGCCCTGGTGCTGCGCGAAGCGCGCCTTCCAGTAGCGCTTGTTCTCCAGAGCGTGGCGCTGCAGCGTGTCGAGCACCTGGCCGGCCTCGGTGTACTGGCCCAGGGCCAGCAGGTCCTCGGCCAGTGCCAGGCCCGAGGCGATCTTCTGGCCGGGCGTCAGCTCGCCGCGCATCGTCAGGCCGCGGTGCAGCACGACGGCGTGGCCGGCGTCGCCCAGCTCGCGCAGCAGGTTGCCCAGGTACAGGAAGGGCTCGAAGGCGTCGGGC
>CAINDZ010000653.1 GCA_903847545.1 uncultured bacterium
CCACGCGATCGCGCACACCCTTCCCTGATGCGTTCTCACGAGCACCTCCCACGCCAGTTCGTCGCCCGCCTGGCACCGTTGAAGAAGTTGCGCCTGGTCCATCCCGCTTCCGGTCGGTTCGATCGTGGGACCCGCGGCGCCCGCCCCTTCGGCGGCCCGCCTGCCTGCACCCATCAGCCCACAGACGCACCCGGCCCGTCAATGGTTCGGTCGGTTCGCAAAAAAAAGCGGGGCGCCCCGCCGACCCGCGGAAGCGCCCCGAACCCGCCTGTTTCGACCCGGGGGAGCCCGGCCCCCGGCCCGGCCCGCTACCCCATGAGCGTGCCCGCCATGTAGAGGGTCACGGCCAGGCACCCCAGCCCCACGGCCCGGTGGGTCGGCGACCGCAGCCCGGTGCGCAGCCCGCCGAGCACGCGGTTGACCGGGTGCAGGCGCGACAGGTCGGCGATGACCGGGGGCCGCTCGCGGTCGTAGATCGCGAAGCCGGCGGCCAGCCGCGGGTCGCGCGGCGCCAGGTGCTTGGCCTTCATCAGGTAGCGGTAGCCCTCTTCCAGCCGCGAGCCCCGCAGGTGGATGTACCCCAGCGCGATGTAGCCGGCGGCCGACTTCGGGGCCAGCTTCACCGACTTCTGGGCCAGCTTCTCCGCCGTCAGGAAGCGCCCGCCGTCCTCGGCCGTGCACACGGCCAGGCCGGCCAGCGCCTCGTGGTCGCGCGGATTCTCCTCGATGATGCGACGGAAACGCGCCTCGGCCTCGGGGATGTCGCCCTCGAGCATGACCCGGTAGGCGGCCTGCACCGCCGGCGTGGCGAACATCTCGGTCGTGAAGCCGCCGGCGCGGAACTCCAGGAGATGGCCAAGATCACTCATGTCTTCGACCTCATCGGGCGCTTTACCCGTCCGCTCCACGCGGTCTCTCGTTTTGCCCTGCCCCCCGTTTCCCGTCGTTCCCTACGGCTGCCCGGGAGGCGCCCTGTCCGCGGAACCCGCATATCCGGGACCGCGGGCAGGCTCATGACTGGAAACCGCCGGGGCTCGGTGCCATAATGGCGGACAGTGTCCCGACCCCTCGCCACCACGAGCCGCCGGAGAGCCGAGATGATCCAGCGCAAGCCGCTGCGCGACGATGTCCAGAAGGAGATCCTGGCCCGCCTGGTCGACCAGCGCCTGGCGCCGGGCTCACGCGTGAACGAGTCGCACCTTTCGGCGGAACTGGGCGTCAGCCGCACGCCGCTGCGCGAGGCCATGCTGGGACTCGAGGCGGCGGGGTTCCTGGGCAGCGATGTCGGGCGCGGCTTCCTGGTGCCGACGCTGTCGGCCACGGGCTTCCTCGAGGGGCAGCAGGTGCTGGCGCGCCTGGCGCCGCTGGCGCTGGCGACGTCGCCGGCCCCCGACCCGCGCCGCATCATGGAGTTGCAGAACCTGCTGGGCCGGGCGCGCCTGCGCCTGGCCGCGCCCCCGGCCGAGCGCGCCGCCGACCTGGCCGGCGTGCCGCAGCGCTGGTCGCTGGCCCTGGTCGAGCACTGCCCGAACCGCACGCTGGAACGCGACATCGTCCGGCTGGAGGCGTTGGCCGTGCGCGGGTGGCGCGAGGCGCTGCGGCGGGGCTACGACCCGTCGGCGCAGCTGGCGTCGTGGGCCGCGATGTACGAGCTGGTGCGCGCCGGCCGCCGTGACGAAGCCGCCGCGGCGTGGGCCATCCATCTCGACCAGTTCGGCGCGGCGGCGGCGGC
>CAINDZ010000654.1 GCA_903847545.1 uncultured bacterium
CACGCGCTCGAGAGCCTGCTGCTGGCGGGCCTGCACATGCTGGCCCTGTACTTCTTCATCCGCAACGACTTCCGCCGCGACGGCCGCCTGCGCTCCTCGTACTTCGCCATCGGCCTGGGCATCTTCCTGCTGGCCGGCCTGACGCGCGCCTCGTCGTTCTCGCTGATGCTCTCGCTGGTGGCCTACAAGGCGTTCTTCCACCGGCGCCGCGGCCGCCCGGTGTGGTCGCCCGACCTGCTGGTGTTCGTCGCCGTGGGCGCGCTGTTCTTCGTGGGCCAGGAGCGCTGGGGATTCGACAGCCCCGCCATCTTCAATCCCGACCACGAGGCCACGAAGTTCTCGATCCTCTCGGTGAAGAACCTGTTCCGCTACCTGGTGCTGATGTTCTTCCCCCTGCAGACGAGCCCGATGCTGGACACCGCGCCGACCATCATCGTCTGGATGTACCATGCCCGCGCGGTGATCCGCTTCGCGCTGACGATCGCCATCGTCTCGTACAGCTTCTTCGGCTTCGTGTTCGGCAGCCGCGCCATCCGCTTCTTCATCGCCTGGACGTACATCACGCTGCTGCCGTTCACCGCCCACACGGCCAGCGGCCGGTGGCTGAACCTGAACCACCTCTACCTGGCCTCGCTGGGCTTCTGCGTCGTCATCGCGGCCGGCACGGTCGGCTGCAGCAGCCTGCTCGCCCGCGCGGGGCGGCGCCGCTTCGTGCCCTACCTGGCCCCCGCGCTCCTGGTCGTCGGCGCCCTCGGCCTGACCTACCAGCTGGACCACAAGTACAAGCTCCGGTCCCACTGGCCCCAGTCCGTGCAGCTGCGCGAGCAGGTGCGCGAGTGGTGCGCCTCGACCCCCGAGGGCCCCTTCCGGACCCCGCCGCCGCCCGCCCCCTGAGCCCCGCGCCCGGCCCCCTCGGCCGGGTTCGCCCCGGCTTGGCGGCGGCCTTCCCGACGCCTATCTTTGTCCCCGTGAACCCGACCGCGCCGCGCCCCGAAAAGCGGGCCCGGCCCCCTACCGCCTGCAGGAGGATGACTGCTCATGGCCAAGTACAGGATCGGCTGGATGCCCGGCGACGGCGTGGGCGTCGACGTGATGGACGCCACCCGCATCGTGCTGGACGCCCTCGGCTTCGACGCCGAGTACATCCACGGCGACATCGGCTGGGACGCCTGGTGCCAGGAAGCCAACGCGCTGCCCGACCGCACCCTCGAGATGCTGCGCGGCGTCGACGCGGCGCTCTTCGGCGCCATCACCAGCAAGCCGAAGGAAGAGGCCGAGGCCGAGCTGATCCCCGCGCTGCAGGGCAAGGGCCACGTCTACCGCAGCCCCATCGTGCGCCTGCGCCAGGAGTTCAACCTGCGGACCAACCTGCGCCCCTGCAAGGCGTACGCGGGCAACCCGCTGAACTTCCGCGACGGCCTGGACATGGTCGTGTTCCGCCAGAACACCGAGGACCTGTACATGGGCGTCGAGTGGCACCCGCTGCCGCAGGAGCTGCGCGACGTCATGATGAAGACGCTGCCCGGCCCCACGAAGCGCCTGGCGGACACGGCGAACGAGGACATCGCCCTGTCGGCGCGCATCCTGACGCGCCTGGGCTGCCAGCAGATCGTGCGTGACGCCTTCGAGTACGCGAAGAAATACGGCTACAAGACGGTCACCATCGTCGAGAAGCCGAACGTGGTGCGCGAGACCAGCGGCCTGATGGTGCGCGAGGCCCGCAAGATCGCGAAGGAATTCCCCGACATCGAGCTGTGGGAGACCAACATCGACGCCATGTGCATGTGGCTGATCAAGAACCCCGAGCAGTACGGCGTGATGGTGTCGAGCAACATGTTCGGCGACATCCTCAGCGACCTCTGCGCGCAGCTGGTGGGCGGCCTCGGCTTCGCCTGCAGCGGCAACCTGGGCGACCAGATCGGCATCTTCGAGCCCAGCCACGGCTCGGCCCCGAAGTACGTCGGCCTGAACAAGGTCAACCCCATCGCGATGATCCTGTCGGCCAAGATGATGCTCGACCACCTGGGCGAGAAGGACATGGCCGCGCGCATGGAGAACGCCGTGGCCGAGGTCATCAAGGAAGGCCAGGCCCGCACCTACGACATGGGCGGCACGACGACGACCACCGGCATGGCCGAGGCGATCGCCAAGCGCTGCTGACCCGTTCGCGCGACGCGAATGGAAACGGCCCCCCGGATCGCTCCGGGGGGCCGTTCGTTCGCCGGGTTGCGCCAGGCGCCGTCAGGCTTCGCAGGACGCCGCCGAGGGGGCGGCGGGAGCCTGGTGCCGCGGCGGCAGCGCCGCCACGCGCCGCCGGAAGGCGGCTACCATCGCGGGCAGGCGCGGCGTCTCGCGCGGCGTGATCCACTCGCGGTGCAAGCGCGTGGCGTCGAGGCCCATGTGCGCCAGCAGCATGCTTGCCCGGTGGATATGCCGGAACTCGGAGACGTCGCCGCGCGGCACGTTGCACGCGCGCCCGACGCAACCCAGGATCAGCACGCCATCGGCCCCGGTCTCGAACGCCTCGCGCAACTGCGGCGTGTCCACCTCGCCCACGCAACCACGGTGCACCCGGCACCACGTCCCGGACGGGCCCAGGGGCACGTCGCCGGCGCAGCGCTCGCACATGAAGACGGTGATGGCGGGCTCGGAGGTCCGGGGTGTCGCGGCGGGATCCATGCGATCGACTCCTTGGGGGATGGCCTAGTTCCAGACTCGGATCGTAACATCCTGATCCTGCCTGGTCAACAAATATGTTAAAAAATTGTCATTGAATCAAGTATCCCTTAGTGGATTGCCTGGCAATACCTTAAACGAATGGAACCGCCCTTCGCTGGACGCGAAAGGCGGTTCCCGGACACCCTCGCCGGCCCCATCCACGGAGCCGCGGGTGGGACTTCGCGGAGGCGCTATTTCGGGTGGTAGTACGTCAGCGCCTCGGGCATCCACTCGGTCAGCTGGCGGATGCGCGTCTCGTCGGACGGGTGCGTGCTCAGCCACTGCGGCGGCGCCGAGCCGCCGCCTGCCGCCATGCGCTCCCAGAACTTCGGCGCCACCTGCGGATCGTAGCCGGCCATCGCCATGAAGATCAGGCCCAGGCGGTCGGCCTCGCTCTCGTGCTGGCGGCTGAACGGCAGCAGCACGCCCACCTGCGTGCCGGCGCCGAAGGCGCTCAGCCACAGGTTGCGCGTCTGCTCGGGCTTGTTCTTCATCGCCTCGGCCAGCGCCACGCCGCCCAGCTGCACGGCCAGCTCCTGGCTCATGCGCTCGCCGCCGTGGCGCGCGATGGCGTGCGCCACCTCGTGCCCCATCACCACGGCGATGCCCGTGTCATCCTTGCACACGGGCAGGATGCCCGTGTAGAACGCCACCTTGCCGCCCGGCATGCACCACGCGTTGACCTCCTTGCTCTCGAGCAGGTTGAAGTCCCACACATAGCCGTCCAGCGCCTGCGACTGCCCCTGCTGCTGGAACCAGCGCTCGACCGCGCCCTGGATACGCACGCCCACGCGCTTGACCTGCGCCGTGGCCGCCGCGTCCTTGCTGAGCTTGCCCTCCTTCAGCACCTGGTCGTACTGCGAGAAGCTCATCGAGTTCATCTGGCTGTCGGGGATCAGGTTCAGCTGCCGGCGGCCGGTCAGCGGCACGGTGGCGCAGGCGGCCAGCACGGCGGTGACGACGGCCAGGCTGGCGATGAGGGAAAGCAGACGGCGGTTCATGGCGGCCCTTTCGCTCGCGGGAATCCCGGATGGCGTGCACGGGGACAGTCTAGCCGCGCGCGGCGGGAGCGTCCAGTGGCGGCGCCGCGCGCGTCATGCGGCGCGCGCCGCCACCAGCACCGCGTTGCCCAGCCCGCCGGCGGCCAGCGCCGCGCCGCGCAGCGCCGCGACCAGGCGCGCCGGCCCGGTCTCGCACCCGGTGCCGCTCACGGTGCGGCACGCGACGACGACGAAACCCGCAGCCTGCAGCGCCCGCCGCAGCTCGCGCGGCGGGTACAGCGCCAGGTGCTGCGCCGGGTCGAGCATCGGCCAGCGTTCGCGTTGCCAGCGCGCGCGCAGCGAGCGCGCGTTGGGCGTCTGCAGCAGGAGGATGCCACCGGTTCGCAGGGCGGCGCGGCAGCGCGCCAGCAGCAGCGCGGGGTCGGTCACGTGCTCCAGCACGTCCAGCGCAATGACAACGTCCGCCTCGCCGGGCCACGGCCACACCACTGGGCCCGTCGCGTCCCCCGTGGCAATCTCGGCGCCCGGCACGCGCGCCCGCGCCATCGCCGCCAGCTCGGGCGACAGCTCCACGCCGGCCACCCGCCAGCCGCGCGCGGCGGCCTCGGCCAGCAGGATGCCCGCCCCGCAGC
>CAINDZ010000655.1 GCA_903847545.1 uncultured bacterium
GCTGGTGTTCGCGCGCCGGACCGACCCGTCGCACGCGCCGCACGACCTGAACGAGATCATCCGGCGCACCCTGTCGGTCATCAACCACCGGCTCGAGCTGGGCGAGGTCACGCCCGTGCTGGAGCTGGACGAGACGCTGCCGCTGCTCAGCTGCGACTCCTCGCAGATGCAGCAGATCATCATCAACCTGGTGCTGAACGCCGCCGAGGCGATGGCGCAGGGCTGCGTCACCATCCGCACGCGGCGCGAGGCGGCGGCGGGGAACATCGTGCTGGAGGTGGCCGACACCGGCTCCGGCATCGCGCCCGAGCACTTGGCCCGCATCTACGACCCGTTCTTCAGCACCAAGAAGGAGGGCCAGGGCACCGGGCTGGGCCTGGCGGTGGTGTACGGGATCGTCAAGGCTCACAACGGGCAGATCGACGTCGAGACCGAGCCCGGTCGCGGCACGACGTTCATCGTCTCGCTGCCGGCCGGCGGGACGGACGAGGCGCCATGCTGATCGGCGTGCTGCCGGTCGAGGGCGCGGCGGCGGCGGACATCGACGCGCTGGAGGCGTTCGTGGCGCGGCACTACGCGTGCGCGACGCGGCGGCTGCCGCCGCTGGCGATGCCGCCGGACGCATACGACGAGCACCGCTCGCAGCACGACGCGACGACGCTGCTGAAGGCGGCGCTGGCCGTGCGGACGGCCGACCTGGACCGGCTGCTGGTGGTGACGGACCGGGACATCTTCATCCCGATGCTGACGTTCATCTTCGGCCAGGCCCAGGTGGACGGGCCGGCCGCGCTGCTGTCGCTGGCGCGGCTGCGGCAGGAGTTCTACGGGATGCCGGCGCGGCACGAGCTGATGCTCGAGCGCGCGCGCAAGGAGATCGTGCACGAACTGGGGCACACGTTCGGCCTGGTGCACTGCGCGGACAAGCAGTGCGCCATGGCGCTCTCGATCAACGTGACGAACATCGACATCAAGCGCGACGCCCTGTGCGGCGCCTGCGCGCGGAACCTGGCCGATCGCCTGGAGGCGATGGCCGGGTAGGCGGCCGCCGCACGCGGCGGCAAGAGGGGGAGCAGGGATGAACAGCACGTGGCGGATCCTGGTGGTGGATGACGAGGTGGCCATGCGCGAGTCGCTGGCGGCCTGGCTGCGCGAGGACGGCTACGTCGTCGACGGCGCGGCGTCGGGTCGCGAGGCGGTCGAGATGGCGCGCGCTACGCCGTACGACATCTACTTCCTGGACCTGAAGATGCCGCCCGGCATCGGCGGCATCGAGACGATGATCGAGATCCGGAAGCTGCAGCCCGAGGCGACGGTGGTCATCATCACCGCCTACGCCACCGTGGACACCGCGATCAACGCCCTGAAGGAGGGCGCGCAGGAGTACATGGTCAAGCCCTGCAACCCGGAGGAGATCTCGCTGTTCGTCAAGCGGACGATCGAGGTCAAGAACCTGCAGCGCGAGAACCAGTACCTCAGGCAAAAGCTGACGCGCCACTACACGTTCCAGGACATCATCAGCAAGAACGCGGCGATGCACGCGATCTTCGACCTGATCAAGGAAGTTGCGAGCCAGCGCAGCACGGTGCTGATCCAGGGCGCCAGCGGCACGGGCAAGGAGTTGGTGGCCCGCGCGCTGCACGAGGCGGGCGGGCGGGCGGCGCGGCCGTTCGTGGGCGTCTCCTGCGCGGCGCTGGCCGAGACGCTGCTGGAGTCGGAGCTGTTCGGGCACGAGAAGGGCGCCTTCACCGGGGCCACGGCCCGCAAGCGCGGCAAGTTCGAGGTGGCGGGCGGCGGGTCCATCTTCCTGGACGAGATCGGCGACATCTCGCCGAAGCTGCAGATGGACCTGCTGCGCGTGCTGCAGGAGCGGCGGTTCTTCCGCCTGGGCGGCACCGAGGAGATCCCGATGGAGGCGCGCATCATCGCCGCCACCAACCGCAACCTGCAGGAAGCGGTCGAGAAGGGCGACTTCCGCGAGGACCTGTTCTACCGGCTGAACGTGATCAACATCCGGCTGCCGAGCCTGTGCGACCGGCGCGAGGACATCCCGCTGCTGGTGAACCACTTCATCGAGCGGCTGGCGGTCGAGGCGGGCAAGCAGGTGCGCGACGTGTCCAAGCCGGCGCTGAAGCTGCTGATGGACCACGACTGGCCGGGCAACGTGCGCGAGCTGGAGAACACGATCGAGCGGGCCATCGTCACCGCGCGCGGCGAGACGCTGGACGTGGCCGACTTCGACTTCCTGGCCCAGGCGCCGCGCGGCGGGGCGAAGTGGAACGCGCCCGACGGCATGTCGCTGGCCGAGATCGAGAAGCACGCCGTGGAGTCGGTGCTCGACCGCACCGGCGGGAACATCAAGCTGGCCGCCGAGATCCTGGGCGTCGACCGCTCGACGCTGTACGCGATGGTGCGGCGGCACAACATCCCGCGGTAGCGCGGCGGCCGCCCTCGGGGAAGACACGGAGGGCCCGGCGTCGACCAGGACGCCGGGCCCTCCTGCCGTTCGGGTGCGCTCCGCTACGGCTCGAGGCAGAGGTCGGCCAGGATCGACGCCCAGTCGGCGTCGGGGTAGGCGCCCATCAGGTCGGGCACCAGCTCGCCGCCGTCGGCCAGCGTCGGGACCTCGTCGGCGCGGGCCAGGCGGGCCTGCAGCAGCTCCAGCTCGCGGGTCATCCAGACGCGGGCCTCGGTCTCGCGCAGCAGCTGGTCGATGCGGGCCATGCCGTCGTCCGGCTTCACGCGGTAGAGGCGGCCGCCCTCGTAGTCGCCGACGGCCACGACCGTGCCGGCGATGGGCGCCGCGATGTGGGCCTGGACGTGGCCGCGCTGCAGGCCGGCCGCAGGCGTGCCGACTACCAGGCGCGTGCCGACCCCCGGCACCGTGACGCGGTCGGGGTTGCCGACGCAGGCGCGCAGCAGGTCGTCGACGCCGACGTCGAACGTGCCGTCGGGGCGGGGCTCGACCCAGGTGTGGCCGCGGTGGTAGAGGCGGGCCGAGGGCGGCGCGGCCGGCGCGGACGGTGCGGCGCCCTTCTTCGCGACGTCGCCGCCGCCGGACGAGGCGGCCAGGGCGCGGTGCTGCTCGCAGTTGCCGCAGGCGAACTCGTGGCCGCAGACCTTGGCGTCAAACGTGCCGTCGAACTCATGGCGGCAGTGGCGGCGCTCGGTGGCCAGTTCGGCGAACGACTCGTGCCAGGCGATGTCGGCTTCGCGACGCTTCCGCATGTCACGACGGGCGCGCAGGGAGGCGATGATGACCGTAGTCGTCACGACGACCAGGACGGTGTAGAAGATGCCCAGGAACACGATGTGTCCGGTGTCCCAGTGGAACTCGTAGGCGGTGGGCAGCATGGCTCAGTTTCCCCCGGTGGTGGTTTGGAGCTCCCGCTCGCGCGGGAACAGGTTCAGGTAGCGGAACGACAACGAGTAGAGGATGACGCCGTAGGCGACGACGCCCGCCAGCACGCCCCATTCCTGCTGCGAGGGCCAGTAGATCATGAAGCGGTCGAACGACATCGTGGGCACGGACAGCGTCTGCAGCGTGAAGACGAAGCGGTTGAAGGCGACGCCGAAGCAGGTCAGGAAGCCGCCGACCACCAGCCAGCGCGTGCTCTCGACGCGGCGGCGGTTCAGCAGGATCGTCGCCGGCAGCAGGCCGAAGACCGTCAGCTCCAGGAACAGCACCCAGGCGCCGAAGATCTCGCTGCGGTAGAACTCGGCCGCGTCGAAGCCCTGGCCGGGCAGCGTGACCATGATCCAGACGATGGTGTCGGCCATCTTGGCGACGATGTAGGTCGACAGGATGATGCCCGACAGGCGCCCCAGGCGGCTGAGCACGAACGTGTCGACCAGCTGCTTCCGCGTCAGCGCCTGCACGATCATCGTGATGAGCATGATGAACGACGGGCCCGCCGAGATGGCCGACCAGATGAACAGGAAGAACGTGGTCGGCCAGATGCCGACGCCTTCACGATATGCGAACGGGCGGCCGTTCAGCACACCGAACATGCCGCCCAGCGAGCCCTGGTGGAAGAAGCTGAGGAAGGCGCCCACCCCGGCGAAGACCACCATCAGCTTGTGCAGGTTGAACTCGAGCACCGTCGCGCCGGGGACCGTGCGCAGGCGCCGGTTCTTCAGCACGATGGGGATGTACTCGATCAGCAGCACGATCAGGTAGCAGGTGATGCAGAACGTCACCTCGGTCAGCATCGAGTGCACGTTGGCGTGCCAGAAGGCGAACCAGGCGCGGATGGGCTGCCCGACGTCGATGGCCAGCGTCACGATCGCGCCGCTGTAGCAGGTGAACCCGACGATGACCGCCGTGTTCAGCACCTGCTTGAACTCGTGGCGGCGCATCAGGTAGGTCATGAAGCCCAGGAAGAACGCGCCGGCGCCCAGGGCGATGATCGCCAGGTCGAGGATGATCCACAGCCCGAACGCGAACCGGTTGTCCATGTTCGTGTGGTAGAGGCCGTCGCGGAACAGTTGCGTGGCCGAGATGCCGCCCCAGGCGCCGAGCAGCAGCCAGGGCAGCAGCCACAGCAGGAAGCGGGGCAGGGACGTGCGGTCGAGGCCGCGCTGGATGAGGTGCCGGTCCATGTCGTCAGGCTCCTTCCGGGCCGTCGCCATGGCCGCGCACCCGGTCCAGGCGGCTCAGGCCGATCCGGCGGATCCACGGTTCACGGGACAGGTAGGTGACCTTGGGTTCGGTGCCGAGGGCTTCCAGCAGGCGGAAGGCCTCGGGCTTGTGCTCGAGCTCGGCGATCGGCCCGCCCTCCTCGAGGCGGTTGCCGAAAGAGATGGCGCCGTGGGGGCAGGCCTCGACGCAGGCGGGCACGTAGTGCACGGGCTCGTCGGCGGGGCGGCCGTCGGCGGCGGCCTTCTCGCGGGCGTGGGCGAGGCGGCCGTGGCAGAAGTTGCACTTCTCGGCCACACCGCGCATGCGCGGCGCGACGTCCGGGTTCAGCGTGTCCTGCAGGCCCTCGGGCCACTTCGGGTCGAACCAGTTGAAGTAGCGCGCGTGGTAGGGGCAGGCCGCCATGCAGTAGCGGCAGCCCATGCAGCGCGTCGGCACCTGGCCGATGATGCCCGTCGACTCGTCCAGCTGCACGGCGGTCACCGGGCAGACGTGGATGCAGGGCGCGTGCTCGCAGTGCTGGCAGGGGATGGGCACCGTCACCGCGCGGTGGTCGGGCCAGGCCTTGCCGTTGTCGACGCGCTGCGTGCGCATCCACGTCAGGCCGCGGTTCTCGAGGGCCTCGGGCGGCGGCACCGACACGTTGTTCTCGACGGCGCACGCCACCATGCAGGTGCCGCAGCCGACGCACTTGTCCAAGTCGATCACCATCGCGTAGCGGACGGTGGCCTTGCTATGCGTTTCCATCGCGAGCCTCCTGCAGGTCGGCGCGGACCAGGCGCCACACGGGGCGCTCGGCGGCCCCGCACAGGTCGGGAATGTCGGTGCGGTCGCCCTGCAGCGCGGAAGGATCACCCAGGTCCGCGGGGTCGGGCCCCGCGGCCAGCCGCACGACGCCCTCCGGCAGGCTGTTGTCGAGCCGGATGCGGACGTGGCGACGGCCGTGCGGCGTGGTGAGCCGGGCGGTCGCGCCCTCGGCCAGGCGCAGCTCGCGGGCGGTCGTCGCGCACACGGCCAGTTGGCGCGACCCGGGCTGCAGGCCCGACTCGCGGTAGAGCTTGTTGAGCACGGGCGCGGTCACGCTGCCGGCCGCGCCGGCCAGGCCGCCCCCGGCCAGCAGCAGCAGCGCGCCGGCGGCACCCGGGCTGGGCGCTCCCTCGCGACCGGCCGCCAGCGCGCGCCAGCGGGCGGGCAGGTCGCCGGCCACGCCCAGCGGGCGTAGATCGCGGTCGGCGATAGCCACGTCGGCCTTGTCGGTCCAGCAGGCGCCGTCAGCCAGCGCCGCGGCCAGCGCGTCGGCGTCGCCGAGGGCCGTGACATCGGCGGACGCGCCGTCGGCGGGCGTGAAGACCCGGCCGCGGCCGCGCGCCTGCAACACGGCGGCGCGGCGCTTCAACTCGGCCTCGTGGCCGGCCGGGCCGCTGCCGGCAGCCGCGGGCAGGCCCGAGGCCGCCTCGAGGCGCGCCAGCCACTCGGCCGGGTGCAGCGCGAACGGCGCGGGCGCCGCGACGACCGGCGTCCACGCGTACGAGGCGCGGTCCGACAGCGCGGGCGTCGGCACGTCGTCCACCCACTCGCCGGGCGCGAACACGGGCAACAGGATGTCGGCCGGCGTCCCCGCGGCGCCGCCCGCGTAGGGCGCCAGTGCGACGACTTGGCCGTCGGGGCCGCGCAGCTTGCGGCGCAGCTGCTCGGCGGACACCGGCGCGCCGGGGAACGAGCCGTCGACCAGCAGCAGGTCGAGCGAGCCGTCGGGCACGTCGGCCAGCGCGCGCGCGGTCGGACCGGCCGGTTCGTCGAACAGCGCGTTCTCGGCCGGGCGCGCCGCGAGCGCGCCGCCGGGCTCGACCGCGCCGAGCAGCAGGTTCAGGACCCAGATCGCCGACTCTTCCTCCAGGCCGAGCGGGCCGCCGCCGGCATCGCCCGCGCCCAGGACCAGCGAGGGACGGCCGACCGCCAGCTCGCGCGCGATGCCGCGCAGCGCGTCGGCCGGGGCGCCGCTGCCCTTGGCCACGCGCTCGGGCGAGAAGTCGGCCAGCAGCGTGCGCAGCGTGGCGCCGCCCGCGTGGGGCAGGTCGGCCAGCGCGACCGCGCGCGCATCGGACGCCAGCGCCTCGAAGACCAGCACGTGCGCCAGCGCCAGGGCCACCGGCGCCTCGGCGCCGGGGCGGATGGGCAGCCAGCGGTCGGCGCGCGCGGCGGTGGTCGTGGCGGCGGCGTCGATGTGGATCAGGAGCGGTCCGCCGTCGGCGTGCGGCTTCAGCGCGCGGCCGCGCCAGCCGCGGGTCAGCGGCGCGCCGAAGTTCAGCACGGTGCGCGCGCGGGCCGGATCGGGCACCGGGGCGGGGGCGGGGGCCGTCGTCGTCGCGGATGTCGCCAGCAGGCCGCCGAACGCGGCGGCCGAGGCCTGCCAGGCGTCGGGCGCGGTGACGTAGAGGCCGCCCTGGCGCGCGGCGAACTCGCGGTACTGGCGCGACAGCGCGCGGCCGGGACGCAGGTCGACGACGGCCACGCGCGCCTGCGCACCCTGGTTGCGGCAGTCGGCCAGGCGGCGGCCCAGCCGACCCAGCGCGTCATCGGCATCGACGATCCGCCAGGTGGGGTTCGCGCTGCCGAGGTCGCGCTCGGCGACGGCGCGCAGGCGTGCCGGGTGGTAGCGCATCTGCGCCGCGGCCAGGCCCAGCGGGCACAGCCGGCCGTCGCCCGCCGGATGCCCCGGCACGGGCCACGCCGACACGAACGACGTGCCGACCAGCCGCGCCTTCAGGCCGCAGCCGACCGGGCACAGCTGGCACGTCGTGTGGCGATGGCTGACCGGGCCGCGCGGCGCGCGCCCCAGCCAGGCCCAGTTCTGCGTCCAGATGGAGGCATCGTCCAGCAGCTTCCACGGCAGGGGCGACAGCACCGCGCCCGCGGCCGCGCCGCCCATGAACTTCAGCAGACTCCGTCTCGTCAGGTCCAGCGTCACCGCTCCCGCCTCCGTCGTTGCGAACCTAC
>CAINDZ010000656.1 GCA_903847545.1 uncultured bacterium
CGCTGGGGCCCGAGGCCGGCGGGGCGTCGACATCGAGGTCGTCGCGCGGGGGCGCGGCGGGCTCGAGCAGCGCGGTCGCGTGGGTGGGCGCGGCGGGCAGCGGCGGCGTGGCGCCGTCGGCCAGCAGCGCGCCGAGGCGCGACGTCAGGATGGGCTTGGCCAGCGTGTGGTCGAAGCCCTTGGCGCCCAGCTCGACCTCGTCCACCTGGCTGGTCAGCCGCGTCAGCAGGATGACCTGCGGCTCGTGCCGCGGCGCCAGGCGCGCCAGGTAGGGGCGCAGGTCGGGCAGCGGGCTGTCCGTACCCGGCTCGTGGTCGAGGAACAGGTGCGTGAACGACGGGTCGGTGGCCGAGGCCCAGCCGCCGGCCTGGTCGATGGCCTCGGGGCCGCCCGCGATGACGCGACCGGTGTGCCCGAGCAGGCGCGCCTTCTCGAGCAGCACCTCGCCCGTCAGCGCGTGCTGCGTGACGACGAGCAGGTGGGCCGGCTTGGCGGCCACGACCGGCGTCGCGGGAGCGCGCAGCGCGGGCAGCCGCAGCGTGAACTCGAACGTCGAGCCCTGGCCCGGCGTGCTGCGCGCGACGATGGTCCCCTCCATCAGGTTGACCAGTTGCTGCGAGATGGCCAGGCCGAGGCCCGTGCCGCCGTAACGGCGCGTGGTGCCGGCCTCGGCCTGCGTGAACTTCTCGAAGATGCGGGCGAGCGCCTGCTCGGGGATGCCGATGCCCGTGTCGGTGACGGCGAAGCGCAGGTCGACGTGGTTGTCGCCGGCGCCCACCGGCTCGATGTTCAGGTAGACGTGGCCGCGCTGCGTGAACTTGACGGCGTTGTTCAGCAGGTTGATCAGCACCTGGCGCAGGCGGCAGGGATCCAGCAGCACGCGCTGCGGCACGCCCGGGGCCAGGCGGCAGACCATCTCCAGGCCGGCGCTCTGCGCGGTGAAGGCGATGAGGCCCGAGACCTCGTCGACCAGCGTGGGCAGGTCGGTGTCGACCAGGTCCAGTTCGAGCTGTCCGGCCTCGATCTTCGAGAGGTCGAGGATGTCGTTGATCAGGCTGAGCAGGGCGGTGCCCGAGACGCGGATCATCTCGAGGTACTGGCGCTGGCGCGAGGTGGGGTGCATGTCGCAGAGCAGGTCGGCCAGGCCGATGACGCTGTTCATGGGCGTGCGGATCTCGTGCGACATGTTGGCCAGGAACTCGCTCTTGGCGCGGTTGCTGGCCTCGGCCGCCTCGCGCGCCTGCACCAGCGAGCGCTCGACCTCGTGCTTCGACCACACGGTGATGAACAGGTCGGCCACCGTGTGCACCAGGTTGATGTGCTCCTGCGTCCAGCCGCGGGCGGTGTCGCTGTCGACGCCGATGAACCCGAACACCTGGTGGTCGCGGATGATGGGCGCGGCCAGGAACGCGGCGCGCGACGTGCCCCACGTGTCGAGGAAGCGCTCGGGGATGCTGGCGTGGCGGCGCAGGTCCTCGCTCATCACGGGGATCTTCATCTCGAACAGGCCCTGCAGCCACTCGAGGTCGGCCACCGGCATGAAGGTGGGCGGCAGGTCGGTCAGCTCGGCCTGCGGGTCGCCCCACACGTACTGGCGCACGGCCACGCTGGTGGTGGCGTCGAAGCGGTAGAGGAACGCGCGCGAGGTGCCGGTGAAGCGGCCCACGCGGCCGAGCACGCGGTCCATGATCTGTTCCATCTGCTCGCGGCCGCAGTGCACGAAGGTCTGGAAGAGCGCCGCGGCGGTGTGCTCGTAGTCGAGGCGCGAGGCCAGCGCGCTCTCGGCGCGCATCTGCTCGCTGATGTCGATCGAGACGCCCAGCACCTGCGCCACGCCGCCGATCTCGGCGGGCAGAGGTTTCTTCATCGCGGCGATCCAGATGGGCTGGCCGTCGGCGCTGGAGGTGTCGGTGACCGGCAGCGTCACGGACTCGCCGCGCAGCAGCGTCTCGCGATCCTCCTCGAGCCAGGCCTGCGCCTGGTCGGCGTCGGGGTGCACCGCGAGCAGGTGGCGGCCCTCGACCTGGTCGACGGGCAGGCCGTAGAAGTCGGCGACAGCCTTGTTGACCAGCGTGAAGCGGCCCGAGGCGTCGCGCGCGAAGATGAAGTGCGGGATGGCGTCGATGACCGAGCGCAGGTAGCGATGCTCCTGCCGCTGCTGGTGGTGTTCGCTCTCGAGCAGGTGCGCGCGCCGCAGCACGATGGTCGTGACGGCGAATCCGGCCGCCACCAGCGCGGCGCCCAATTCGGTGACGAGCCCCATCGCATGCATGGCGATGGGCGACAGGAACGTCGCCCCCATCAGGAAGGGGAACCGCAGCTTCGCGGGCAGGTTGTGCATCCTCGGCTTCACGACACCTGAGCTTCCGGGAAATGGCCTGGATGTCCGTCGGCGCCGCTGGGCGCCTGTCCGAATCCGTTGGCGTTTGATCGGCCCGCGCGGGGCTAACTTGATCGATGTTTGAGGGTTATTCGGTTTGACACCCCGCGGGAATTCGTCAACCTGAGGACGCGATCGGGGCGCCGCCGATGGGGCGCCTGCCGGCGGGACCAAACGGCCCCCGGCCGACCGGACGGGGACTTGCGGCGGGGCGCCCGGCGCGGGCGCGCTTCCTGCCCCGGGCGGGGCACCACGGCGAACCGGGCGGCGCGGGCCAGCGCGCAGCCGGAACGGCCGGCCCCGACCCGCACCCGTGACGAAATGGGATCGTGGGGGCCCGGGCCCGACCGGCGCTGTCGCGGCCAGGGGCCACCCCACGGGCGTCGGCCAGGTCCCCACGACCAGCGGGGACCCGGCCGCGCCCGGGACGCCGTGGTGCACTATATCGAGGTGGGACATGACGTTAAGGCGATTGCAGGCGGCAGGTGGCGCGGCGCTGGTGGTCCTGACCCTGGGCCTGGCGTGTCGCGCCGGGGCCGACCCCGCCGCCGGGGCCGCGGCCGACACGACCGTTCCGTACCGTGGAACGCTTGCCGCGAGCTTCCCCTGGGCCGATGCCGCGACCGACACCACCGAGGTCGACGCGCCGCGCCTGACGGTGGAGGAGCTGCTGGCGGACATCGGCCGCCGCCAGCGCGCCGACCAGGACAGCCTGCGCAGCCTGGCCGTGACCGCGGTCGTGACCGTGGTGCGCACGCCGGACGGCGGCCCCGTCGACACGACCGGCACCTGGTCGGTCGAGCAGACCGCGCTGCGCACCATCCGCGAGCAGGGCCGCCCCGACCGCGTGGTGCGCCTGTTCGAGCGCAAGCGCCAGGTGAAGGACGGCGTGCCCCAGCCCCTGCGCGAGAAGGCCGTCGGCACGCCGCGCTGGCAGCCGCAACCGGCCGACCTGGCCGCCGACCTGCCGTTCGCCGAGGGCAGCGCCGCCCGCTACCGCTACGGACTGCGCGCGAGCACGCTGGTGGGCACGAGCCTGGTCCACGAGGTCACCTTCGCGCCGCGCGACCGCTTCGCCGCCCTGCCCTCGGGCACCATCTGGGTCGACATCGCCGACTGGGCCATCCGCCGCGTCGAGGCGCGCTTCGCCGATGTGGTGCCCTTCCCGTGGTTGCTGCGCGCGGTGCCCGCCTACCGCCAACGCCAGGCGCCGTGCGGCGGCGTGTGGTTCCCGGTGTCGGAAACGGCGCGCGTGGAGCTGCGCGACCTGCCGCTGGTCGACGCCGGCGGCGTGTACGACGTGCGCGTCGAGCTGCGCGACATCGTCATCAACGGCGAGGCCTGCGACGACGAGCGCGCCGCCGCCGCCGCCGCGGAAGACTCGTCGGCCGTCGCGTTCTGGTCGGCGATCGACGGCGCCGGGGACGCCGCGTTGCCGCCGGCGCTGATCGCGGCGCCCGCCCTGGCGCTGCCCCCACTTGCGCCGGCGCAACTGGACTCGCTGTCGCGCGCCGGCGAACAGGCGCTGGCCGCCATGCCGTCGTCGCCGCCGTGGCGCGTGCGCCTGCGCCCGCTGGCGCCGGCGTTCAACCGCGCGCAGGGCTTCGCGCCGCGCGTGGGCCTGCGGCTGGACCGTGTGGGCAGCGAGGCGCGCGTCGAGGCGCAGGGCGGCGTGGGGCTGGCGGACCATCGCGCGACGTGGGGCCTGTCTGCGCAGGCGCCGTTGTCGCGCGCGCTGGTGCTGGGCATCGGCGGGGTGCGCGAGACGGCCGCGTTCGCCGGCGACGGCCGCCCCGGCTGGCGCTCGTGGTCGGCGCTGCTGTGGGGCGCGGACCCGAACCACTATCTCGACCGCACCGCCTGGCAGGCGTCGCTGGCGTGGCGGCACGACGACGACGCGTGGCTGACGGCGACGGCCGGGCGCGCGCGCGAGCTGCCGCTGGCCGTGCGCACGACATGGAACATGGCCGGCCGCGAGCTGTCGCCCGACGCGATGCGCGCGGCCGACGCGCTCGATGACCGCACAGTGGGACTCGCGGGCGGCGGTCGCGTGGGTGTCGTGACGGCGCACGCCGCGGTGGCGCGGCATCGATTGAGCGCGCGCGACGGCAGCGATGACGAGCGCACGCTCGACACCTGGTCGTGCGGCGCGAAGGCGCAGCGGCTGGACGTGATCGGCAACCGCTGGACGCTGCGGGCCGGCGGACGCGGCGCCAGCGGAATTGCGCCGGCGCAACTGAAGTCGTGGGCGGGGGACTGGTGGCCGGGCGATGCCCTGGATGGCGGCGGCGGTTCGCTGTGCGGCTGGCCGGCCGGCACGCTGGCCGGCGACCGCGGCGCGTGGGCCTCGCTGGCGGTGGACCTGAACGCGGACCCGTGGCGCGCGCTGGGGGTGCCGGGGCTGCGGTCGCTTCGGTTGCAGCCGCTGCTGTTCGCCGAGTGGGCCAGGGCTTGGGGCGGGCCGTCGGTGGCGGGCGCGGCGACCGGGTCGCGGGCGGATGTGGGGCTGGGGTTCAGCCGCCGGGTGGACCTGCCGTTGGCCGGGGTGGGCAGCCGGGTGGAAGTGCGGGCGGCGCGGGCGGTTGGCGACGGGGCCGAGGGGGAGGGGTGGCGGGTTTTGGTGGGGATTGGGAGGTAGTGGCTTTCTGGTATCGTTGGATGTACCATTGGACGTACCACAGGAGGTACGTCCGCATGAAACTCCCGGAAATCATCCCGGTCACGGACCTGCGCCAGGACGCCGCCGGCATCCTGAAGAAACTGAAGGAGTCGGAGGGTCCCCTGGTGGTCACCCAGCGGGGGCGCGCCATCGCGGTCATCCAGAGCGTGGATGCCTACGAGCGGGGGGAGCGCGAGCGGCAGCTGTTGCGGCAACTGGCGGCGGGTGAGCGCGATATCGCCGCGGGTGCGGGGCGCAGCCTCGACGAGGTGCTCAGGGAAGCTGATGCGCTGCTTGATGGTGGAGGGGCTTGAGGATTCGGTTTACGGAGGCGGCTCGCATCCAGTTCCTGGAAGGGCTGGAGTACATCCGGCTGGACAATCCCGAGGCCGCGAGGAAATTCCGGGAGAAGGCCGAGGAGGTGCTCCGACGGCTGGAGGAATTCCCCGAGTCCGGCCGCGCCATTCCGGAATTTCCCGCCCTGCCGCACCGCGAAGTGATCGTCCGACCGTACCGGTTCTTCTATCGCACGACAGGGCAGACCGTTTGGATCGTGGCCGTATGGCACAGTGCACAATTGCCGGCAGGGCCGGAGCACTGAAGTAAGAACTGGCCGAAAACCAGTCGTTCTTGACGCTGGCGGGCCCGTAGCTTATAATATTGGTCGCTCAGAGCGGGCCCGCCCGTGCCGATAGACATGGGCGGGACTGTTTGTGATCGCGAATTCGGTTCCTCGGTAGCTCAATGGTAGAGCATGCGGCTGTTAACCGCAGGGTTGTAGGTTCGAGCCCTACCCGAGGAGCCAACCCCTTTCCGCCCAGGAATCGCGCGCTGAGATGTTGACGGAGGCCCTCGGCCCTGGCGGCTCGGGGGTCTTTTTGCAGGTGCGCACAGGGCAAGCGGTTGCGGGCGCGGTTGGCGCCGCAGCCAGCGAGCCCTGCCGGGAGAGAGAATTCGAGAGAGAGCCGGTGGCCGCGGCCGAGGCCGCGAAACCGTCTCTGAGTCTCAGAATCGCGCTCTTGGCTCATTTTGGTTAACAGCCCGCCGCGTTGGCGAGCGGGCCCTGAGATTCCCCCGACCGTCGGGGGATGAGGTCGCAAGGGCTGCAAAGTCCGGCGGCCATTCTGAAGCGCAGAGGATGCGCCGCGATCATGCGGCGATCCCGCCGCGCTTGGTAGAGCGGGCCTTCCCGCACATGGAGAGAATGCCTTGAAGAAACTGTACGTGGGCAACCTGCCCTTCACCGCGACCGACGACCAGATCACCCAGCTGTTCGGCCAGCACGGCACCGTGCATTCGGTGGC
>CAINDZ010000657.1 GCA_903847545.1 uncultured bacterium
CCCGGTGACGGTGGCTACTTGCGGTCGAGCGGGCTCTTGTCCGGCTCGAGCACGGCGTCGTTCAGGGCCAGGCCGCCCTTGATCTCGATGGTCAGGCCGTCCGACAGGCCGGTCGTGACCTCCTTCGACGCGGGCTTGCCGTCCTTGCCGGCCACGCCCACGGTGGCCTTGCCGTCGGCGAACTTCACGACGCGCTCGGGCAGCACCAGCACGCTGTCGGCCTGCGCGATGACCACGCGCGCGTTCGCCGAGTAACCGGCGCGCAGCACGGTGCCGCCGTCCCGCGCGATCTCGGCCTCGATGTCGAACAGCGTGGCCGAGTCCTGCTTGCGCGCCTTGGGCGAAATGCGCCGCAGCGTGCCGGTGACCCCGGCCTGCGGGATGGCGCCCACGGTGAACCGCACCGGCAGGCCCGTCGCGAGCTTGCCCACGTCCACCTCGTCGACGGTGCCGCGGAAGATCAGGCTGCTCATGTCGGCCATCGTCAGCAGCGCCGTGCCGGCCTGGTACGACGTCAGCGGCACGACCGAGTCGCCCGGGTGCACGTCCAGGGTCAGGATGGTGCCGGCGGTCGGCGCCACGATGCGGTTGCTGACTTCCTTGCCCTCGAGGTTCGCGCGGCCGTCGCGCAACAGCTGCAGCTTCTCGGCCTCGAGCTTCGCGCGCAATTGCGCGTGGTCGAAGGCCTGCCGCGACGTGTCGAGGTCCTTGTCCGGCAGCAGCCCCTGGTCGAACAGCTGCTGGTCGCGCTCCAGCTTCTTCGCCGCCGCGGCCTCGTCCACCTGCGCCATCTGCAGGTTGCGCTGTGCCTCGGCCCGCTCGGTGGGCGTCGGGTGCGGCCGGATCTCGCACAGCGGGTCGCCCTCGCGCACCACGTCGCCGACGGCGACGTACACGCGCGAGACGATGCCGGGCACCTGCGACTTCACGGCGATCTCCTGCTCGGGCACGACGTTGCCGATCGCCAGCGCCTCCTGCACGACATTGCCGCGCGTGACCAGGACGGTCTGCGGCGCCATCTCCGCCTTGGCCTGTCCGCGACGGACGACGGCCAGCGTGCCGGCGGCGACGACCACGATCGAGGCCACGATGATCCAGCGTTTCATGGAGTTCCTCCCCGGGGGCGGCGCCGGGCCGCCCGTGGACACAAAGTGCCGATATCGCCCGCCGCCACGGCCGCGGCGGCGGGCATCGGCGCCCCAACGGGTGATAGACGCAGGCCATGGCGGGAAGGTTGCCTGCCGGGGAGGGAATCGTTCGCGGGCTCGCCGGCGCCGGCTCAGCGCAGCAGCGTCATCTTCCGGCGCAGCGCGCCGTTGCCCGTGTCCAGCAGCACCAGGTACGTGCCGCTGGCCGCTTCGACGCCGGCGTCGGTGCGCCCGTCCCAGGCCGCCTCGTGGCGACCGGCGGCCAGGTCGGCGTCGACCAGGCGTCGCACGCGCAGGCCCGCGGCATCGTACACGTCCAACCGCGCGTGGCCGGCCTGCGGCAGCTCGAAGGCGATGGTGGTGCGCGGGTTGAACGGGTTGGGCGCCCCGCCGTCCAGGCGCAGGCCCGCCGTGCGCGCGGGTTCGACGCCGCTCAGGGCGCTGCGACACGCGGCCGCGCTCTCGTTGTCGTGGATGTCGCCCGCCGTCACCAGCAGGTACGGATAAGCCAGCCCTCCGATGTCGATCCCGGTGGCGGTCGTGCGCGCCACGACGACGGCGCCGCCGTCCAGGCGCGGCGTGCCCGAGCCGTAGACGGTGTACTGGCGGAAGTCGGGCTCGACCGCGGGATCCCACGCCAGCCGCCCGCCCGCCGCCAGCCGCAGGTTGGCCGGCGACGCCGGCGCCAGGTTGTCGACCGAGCGCCCGCCGGCCGGGGCCGAGTCCCATGTCTCGCCCCATGCGGGCAGGCGGTAATCGACCATGAACGTCTCGGTGTGCGCATCGGCCGTGCACGAGTCGGCGGTCGTCGTCGCCGTGAACGTGTACGCGGCATCGCCGCGCGCCAGCACGGTGCCGATGGCCTCCCACGCCGCTGCGCCCGCCGCCTTCGCCGGCACCTGCCGCCACACGCTGTAGATCGCCATGCCCGCCTCGGGATGGTCCAGGTTGCTGGCCGCCCAGCGCAGCCGCACCCTTCCGCCCTGGTCGGGGGCGATGTCGCGCACGCCGGCGATGACCGGCTCCGAGCGGAACGTGTCGCCGGCGGGGTCGATGCGCTGGGCAAAGGTGGTGGTGCCCAGACCGCTGTGAAGGTCCGTCCAGGCGACGATGGCGCCACCCGTGCCATCGCCGATGATATCCCCCATGTACTGCGGACTGGCGGCGGTGCAGAGCGCGGCGCCGCCCCGCGACCACAACCGTGCGCCATCGGGCGCGAGGCGTTGCGCGAGAATGTGTTCGGGATACCCGGGCGAGCCGACCAGGTTGGTCCAGGTGGCGAGCGCGCCGCCGGCGCCGTCGGGCGCGAGGCGCGGTGGACCTTGGTCGCCGCTCGCGGTCGCGATCGGCAGGCCCGCAGCCGGCCACAGCAGGCTGCCTCCCGGCGTGACGCGTTGCGCATAGATGTCGCCGTCGACGCCGCGGAAGTCCTGCCAGGCCACGATGGCGCCACCGGCGCCGTCGGGCGCCATGGCGGTGCCCCACTGGGCGCCGGCGGCCACCCCCAGCGCCACGCCGCCCGGCGACCACGCCGCGACTCCACCGGCCACCAGATGCTGGGCGCGCACCGCGCGGTTGCCGCCCACGGGTTCGTTCGACCACGCCACGATCGCACCGCCGTCGCCGTCGCCGACGATGGCAGGGTCGAAGTTGTCCGCCGGCGCGCAGAGCAGGACGCCGTCGACCGCCCACAAGCGCCGGCCGTCCGCCGCGAGACACTGGGCGCGCACGACACTCCGGTATGTCGCGGCGTCCTGGTCGATCCAGGCGATGATCGCGCCCCCGGCGCCGTCACTGGTCGCAACCGGGTTGAACTGCAGGTCCGTTCCCGAGGACACCAAGGCGCCGCCGGCCGGCCACTGGGCGATGCCTTCGCCCGAAACCCTGCCGGCATAGACGTCACTCTCGGTCAGGTACTCGCCGGTATTGCGGCGTGTGTCGTCCCAGGTGATGACCGCGCCGCCAGCGCCGTCGGGCAGGACCGTCAGGTGGCCCTTGAATCCCTCGACGCCGCACAGGACGACCCCTTCGCTTCCCCACAGGGTCGCGCCGGCGGCCGTCACGCGCTGCGTGATGACGTAGTTCCGCCATGTATCCCAACCCCAGCCGGTCCAACCGCACCAGGCGACGATCACGCCGCCGGCGCCGTCGGGCGCGACGACAGGTCGCGCAGCGCCGTTCGTGACGTCGCCGCTGCTGTAGGGCCCGAAGCTGCTGATGACGACTCCGGTGGGGCCCCACAGGATCGCGCCCTCGGCCGACACGCGCTGGGCACATATGCGCTGGGGCAGGCTGCTGTCCTCGCCCCAGACGACGATGGCCCCGCCCGCGCCGTCCGTCGCCACCGCGGCGTCCATCTGCATCGAGGCGGCCGTCGACAGCGCCACGTTCACGAACGGGTCATGGGGCCAGGCGGCCCGCGCGCCGGCGGCCGCCATCGCCAGGCAACCGAGCACCAGCAGCATGGCGATGCGTGGGCCTGTGTGCCTGCCCATGTCGTTTCCTTTCGCGGCCGATGCGCCGCCATGTTGCATCCTCACCGGACCAACTCCAGGCGGCTTGTGCACGTCACGCCGGCGGCGTCCAGCCGGGCCACATATCCGCCCGAGGCGACCGCACACCCGCGCGCATCGCAGCCGTCCCACACGACCTCGTGGCGTCCCGCCGCCAGCGGGGCGTCGATCAGGATGCGCACCACGCGCCCGGACAGGTCGAAGACAACCAATCGTGCCATCGCTTCGCGCGGCAGCGTGAACGCCAGGCAAGTGCGCGGGTTGAACGGGTTGGGCCGGGCCTGCTCCAGGCGGGGGACAGCTGGCCGCACCGACGGCGCTCCGGCCGGCGAGACGTTGTCGACCGAGCTGCCCGAGTCGGGTGGCGACGACCAGAAAGCACCCCAGGCCGCCGCGTGGTAATCGACCATGAACACCTCGCGCGCCGGCGTCGCGGCGCATGAGTCGGCGAACGTGGCGACCTCGAACGCGTAGGTCGGCTGCGCATCGGCGACGATCGCGTCGACGCCCTCCCACCACGTGACGCCGCCCGCGCCGTCCGTCGTACGGAACACGCCAGGTTGCGCCCTGACGGGGCCTGCTGTCGCCTTCGCCGAGTGCGCCACGGCGGCCGACTCGGTCACGCGCCGCCAGATCCCGTACATGGCGAACCCCGCCTGCGGCCGGTCAAGGTTGCTTGGCGCCCACGACAGCCTGACGCGACCGCCGTGGTCGTTCGGGACGTCGCGCACACTGGTCAGGAGGGGCCCGGAACGGAACCGCGTGCCGCCGCCGTCGATGACCTGCGCGAAGACGTTGTAGTCGCCGTCGTTGTAGTCGGCCCACGCCAGGACGCCGCCGCCCTGGCCGTCGGCGGCGACGGCGCCATTGAACCAGATGACGCGGCCGAGGCCCACGGCAGCGCCATGAAGCGACCACTGCGCGTCGCCGTCGGCGGACAGGCGCTGGGCGTAGAGCTCGGGCTTCGACCAGGTTTGCTGCGCGACGAGCGCGACGATGGCGCCGCCGCAGCCGTCCGCCACGATGCGCGGCCCATCCGCGTTGCCCAGCGCCCCGATGGCCATGCCGCTGCCGGGCCACAGCGAGGCCCCGGCGGCGGAAATGCGCTGCGCCTGCACGTCGTTGTCGGCGCCTTGTCGCTGGTTCCATGCCAGGAAGGCGCCACCGGCGCCGTCGCTCGCGATGTCGACGTTCTGGAGCGGGAGCGCGCTCGGGCAACCCGCCACCAGCAAGCCGTCGGAGGCCCAGGGACGGTCACCCGCGGCCGTGACGCGCTGCACCTTGACGTCATAGCGGGAGACCGGGAAGTCCTGGAATGTCGTCCAGGCGACGATTGCCCCCTGCGCGCCGTCGCTCGCGATCGCCGGTATCTGGAGCGGTACGGTGGAGGTCGCGGCGACCAGCCCGCCGGACGGCCACAGGATCGCGCCGTCACCCGAGACCTTCTGCGCCTTCAGCGCAAAGGGCGACCCCTCGTTGGCGGCCCACGCCGCCACCACCCCGCCGTCTCCGGTCACGGCCAGTGCCGCCGGCACGTTGCCGTTCGCTTCGGCGTGCAGGAACAGGCCATTGGGCGCCCACAGGCAATCACCGTTCGCGGCCAACCGCTGCACGAACGACTGTCGGACGGAGGTGCGATAGTCCTGCCAGGCGATGACAGCGCCACCCGCGCCATCCGCGACGATGCGCATGCCGAACTGGCCGTCGGTCGAGCTGACCACGACGCCGACACGGGCCCACGCGAAGGTGCCGTCGGCCCTGACGCGCTGGGCGCGGATGTCGCGGCCGGCAGCAGGTGTCCACGACGACCACGCCACGATCGCGCCCCCGGCGCCATCGGCAGTCATGGCGATGGCGGCGATGGACGTGCCTTCGACCGACAGCGCGAGGCCGCCCGGCGCCCACAGCGGACGCCCGTCGGCGGACAGGCGCTGGATGAAGACGCGGTCCGCGTTGGGCGTGCGCTCGTCGAGCCAGGCCACGAAGGCGCCGCCGGCGCCGTCAGGCGCCGCGGTCGGGAGGTACTGGTCGCCGGCGGCATCGCAGACGACGATGTCGGCGTACGGGTTGTTCTGCCAACCCGCCAGGGCGGTCCCGGCAAGCAGCAGGGTCAGGGCAAGGGCGCCCGCAGCCGGGGCCGCCCTGGTTCGCATCGCTCGCGTCCCGGTGGCGCGCATGTCGCCCCTCCGCTGGCATGGGCCCGCATCATCGCTATGGACATTCCTTACGCGGGAATTGTAACAGGCGGGGCGGAGGGCGTCAGTCGGGATCGCGGAGCGCCTGACTATATAATGCAATGTTCCAGCAAACATCTCGCACCAGCTTAAGTTACGTTTTCACAATCTGTTACAACATATTGACTCCATCCGGATCGAACCGAAGGACGATCTCCTAAATGTCATCAAATATTGTGACGATGTATCAATACACACCTTCACAGGGAGCGCTCCGGTTGAGTCCCATGACCGCCACCCGCCCCACCCTCCAGGGGGCGCCGTGAAGATCGGCGCCGTCGGCGGCTACGTGTCATTCAGCCCGGTCCGGGGCGCCTCGGCCCGGACTGCTGCGGCGTCCGCCAGCGCCGCGGCCGCCAAGGCCGGCGACGACGCCGCACTGCGCCAGTTCGGGCTCTTCCTCAACACCTTCACCTCGCGACTGACGACGGCGCAGCGCGCCATCGACGGCGCGGGCCACAACTGGCACCGCCGGCCGCTGACGGTGGCCTCGACGAAG
>CAINDZ010000658.1 GCA_903847545.1 uncultured bacterium
CCTCGAGACGCCGGCCAATCCCACGCTGAAGCTGACCGACCTGCAGGCCTGTGCCGACATCGCCCACAAGGGCGGCGCCCTGGTCGTCGTCGACAACACGTTCGCCTCGCCGTACCTGCAGAACCCGCTGCTGCAGGGCGCGGACATCGTGCTGCACAGCATGACCAAGTTCATCAACGGCCACACCGACGTCGTGGCCGGCATCGTCGTCGCCAAGGACCAGCAGGTGTACGAGCGCCTGCGCAAGGTGCACTTCAACTTCGGCGGCACGATGGACCCGCACCAGGCGTGGCTGGTGCTGCGCGGCGTCAAGACGCTGGGCCTGCGCATGGACCGCGCCCAGGAAAACGCCATGAAGCTGGCGACGTACCTGGAGAAGCACCCGAAGGTGGCCTGGGTGCGGTACCCGGGCCTGGAAAGCCATCCGCAGCACGCGCTGGGCAAGCGCCAGATGCGCGGCGCCGGGGCCGTGTTCAGCTTCGGGGTCAAGGGCGGGCTCGAGGCCGGCAAGACGGTCATCAACAACGTCCAGATCGCCACGCTGGCCGTGAGCCTCGGCGGCATCGAGTCGCTGATCGAGCACCCGGCCAGCATGACGCACACGGGCGTGCCCATCGCCGACCGCGTGGCGGCCGGCATCACCGACGACCTGGTGCGCGTCGCCGTGGGCTGCGAGTCCTACGAGGACATCGAGGCCGACCTGGCCCGCGTGCTGGAGATGATCTGAGCCCCCGCGACGCCCGCGAGCCGGCCCCGCGCCGGCGCGTGACCGACGGCCTGCCGCCCGCGGCGGCAGGCCAGCCCGGCGACCCCTGGGCCGTCGAGTACGACTCGCACCCGCTGCTGGACCCGGCCTTCCCGCCGCGTGGCTCGCGGCTGGGCCAGCTGACGCGCCTGACCTTCCGGCGCATCCTGCGCAGCGACGCGGCCTACGCCGCCGAACTGTCGCGCTTCTACTGCCCGGCCAACATCGACGCCGGCCAGTGCATGACGTTCGGCGAGCTGCGCGCCACCACGGCCGGCTTCCTGCACGAGGCCGACGTCTACCTCTCGGCCGCCATCGACCTGCTGCCGCCCGAGTCGCGCACGACCGTGGCCCCGCACGAGATGGTCACCCAGTGCGACGACCTGCGCGACCTGATGGGCATCTCGATCCACGGCGCCAGCGAGCGCGTCCGCTTCGAGGCGCGCCGCAAGCTGTGCCTGGCCCAGCTGCTGCTGCAGGTCGAGCAGGCCCGCAACATCCAGGACGGCCACCTGCACAAGAGCCTGTTCGAGGAGATCCTCAACGAGGGCCTGTGGCGCCACACGCGGCAGATCCACGACCTGACCGTGGGCTTCCGCCTGGTGGACGGCGGCTCGCGCGTGGAGTACTCGTCGCGCCCGACGGCCGGCGACATGCGCTGGAACTTCCGGTCGACGTTCATCGAGAAGCAGCACGATGGTCGCGCCGTCTCGCTGGACATCCTCTACTACAACTGCCGGTTCAAGCGCTCGGTGGCCCCCGTCAGCTACGAGCTGGTCGACGACGGCTCGCACCGCGTGGTCGAGAAGCTGCGCTGGTCCGAGCTGCGCCAGGAAACGAGCGGCCCCGTGCTCTCGAAGATGATCCGCAAGGGCATCAACAACCCGGCCGAGCTGGGCGACATCATCGGCGCGATGTTCATCGTCAACGACAACGACGCCCTGGGCGACCTGCTGCAGCTGCTGGACTCCTGCGTGGGCACGCCGTTCGGCTGGCGCAACGTCACCGACACGCTGTCCAGCGCGGCCGACCCCGGCAGCGAGCTGAACACCTGGAGCAGCCGCGCCTTCAAGGTCTTCAAGGGCGACATCGACATCCTCGTGCAGCCCGAGGGCGCCGACCATCCCTACCGCTTCCCCGTCGAGATCCAAATCTACACCCTCGAGGCCTACCTGCGCACCGTGTGCGGCCAGCACGAGGCCAGCCACCAGGCTCTGAAGCAGCGGCAGTTCCTCTATGGATTGGCGCCGCGGCTGTTTCCGCGGCGCGTGTACGGGGCCGAGTGGCTGCGGCTGTAGGGCGAAGCTGCACAAGCGATGGTGGGGGCAGTCCTCACGCCTTCGGCGCTGCGGATAGCCCCCACCATCGTATGTGCAGCTTCGCCCTGCATCGGCAGTACGGCCCGCAACGCGCCCCGGAAACAGAGCCGGTGCCCGCGCAAGGTGACGGGGGCGAACCACTCCCCTTGTTCGCCCGCATGGCGGCGCCGAACCACGCTCCCTTGTCGCCGTGAGGCGGGGCCGCATCACGTTCCCTAATTCGCCGCGTGGCGGGGCGCTGCACAAAGGTCTGACGGGGCTATCCGCAGCGCCGAAGGCGTGAGGA
>CAINDZ010000659.1 GCA_903847545.1 uncultured bacterium
GGCCCCGCGTTGCTCAGGTAGAAGCGGTCGAGGCGCTGGTCGTCCCAGGCGCGGAACTCGAAGCCGCACGCGTCGTCCAGGGCGTAGAACGGCCGCGACAGGTCCAGGCGGCGCAGGCTACCGTCTGTGCGGTCGGCGTAGTCCAGCCCCAGCGTCAGGCCGGTGCCCGCCACGCGCCGCTGCCGGTACCACAGGTTCCAGAAGTCGCTGGTCAGGTCGCGCCCGAGGCCCGCGCCCGCGGTGACGCCCTGGCCCAGGAAGTTCGTGTCGGAGAACTGCGCGGTCCACTGCGCCTCGCCCGACGCGTCCAGCGACCACGTCACGTCCGACTTCAGCGTCCAGGCGTCGCGCGTGGCGACGCGCACGGCGACCGACCCGTCGGCGGTCGTGTCGACCGGGGCGACCTCGACGTCGGCCAGGAAGCCGAGGGCGCGCAGGTTGCGCTCGGTCTCGGCCAGCAGGTCGGGCCGCAGGGGGTCGCCCTCGCGGAACAGCAGCTCGTGGCGCACGACCCGCGCGCTGGTCCGGGCGTGCAGCCGGTTGGACAGGCGCTTCATGAACCCGCCCAGCCCCCGCGCGCTGTCGACTTCGGCCGCGGTGAAGACGTCGTCGCGCTCGAGCATGACCGGGCCGACGCGCAACCCGCCGGCGGGCGCCTCGGCTCGCGCGGGCGGGACCGCGGCGAGCACCCAGACGCCGAAGGCCACGGCTGTCATGACAGACCGCGCGATACGCCTGTCAGTAGCGCCAAATTGACACATAAAACCTGACAAGCCCAGGCCTCCGGCGCGCCAGGGATCGCGCCCCGCCAAGGCGCCGCATCTTTTTATCCTGTTGTCTTGCAAGAAGTTCAATGGATGATGCCGCCAAAATGCAGAACGGGCACGCGGGTTGATTATCCGGGATGCACACGCGAACGGACGCCGGCCCCGGGCCGGCACTACTGATAACACAGGCGTCCAAGGAGGACCACCATGAACACCCTGCTGCCGATGACCCGCATGCTCGACGCCCTGGCCTGCAACCTGGAGGCCGGCCACGCGGCCGACGCCGAGGCGTGGGCCACCCCCCGCGCCGACATCCTGGAAGGCGACAAGGAGTACCGCATCCTGATGGACCTGCCCGGCGTGCAGCCGAGCGACCTGGAGATCAGCGTCGAGAACCAGGCGCTGACCATCAAGGCGAAGCGCGCCTCGAGCGTGCCCGAGGGCTTCCAGCTGCGCCGCCACGAGCGCCCCGGCCCGGTGTCGTTCAGCCGCAGCTTCAGCCTGGGCCTGGGCGTGGACACCGACGCGATCGCGGCTTCGTTCGCCGACGGCGTGTTGCAGCTGTCGCTGCCGAAGTCGGAGCGCAGCCTGCCGCGCCGGATCGAGGTCCGCTAGGCCGGCGGGCACGGAGGCCCCCTCACGGCGCGGCCCCGGCGCGGAGTCTCCGCCGGGGCCGCGCCGCTTTTGGTCTGGACGCCGCCGCCGCGCGCGCCGCATACTGCGCGCATGAAACTCATCACGTTCTCCCAAGGGGCCGCCCCGCGGCCCGGCCTGGTGGTCGCCGACGGGCTGGTCCTGGACCTGCTCGCCGCCGACCCGTCGCTGCTCCCGAACTGGCACGGCCTGCTGCCGCAGATGGACAAGGTGCGCGCGGTGCACGACGCGCTGCAGCCGGCGGCGCAGAAGGCGGCGGCCGCGCTGGCAGCCGGCGGCGAGGTGGCGCTGCCCTTCGTCGACCAGCGGCGGTGCCGGCTGCTGACGCCGGTGATCCTGCCCTCGAAGATCATCGCCGTGGGCCTGAACTACCGCGACCACGCCGAGGAGCAGAACAAGCCGCTGCCCGAAAAGCCGCTGCTGTTCAGCAAGGCCTCGACGTGCCTGCAGTGCGACGGCGGGCCCATCGAGCTGATGGACGACCTGCTGCAGGTCGACGCCGAGGGCGAGCTGGCGGTCGTCATCTCGAAGGCCGGCCGCATGATCCCGCGCGAACGCGCGCGTGAGCACATCGGCGGCTACATGTGCATGAACGACATCAGCGACCGCGAGGCGCAGTACAGCGACAAGCAGTTCTTCCGCGGCAAGAGCCTGGACACCGGCGGCCCCTGCGGCCCCTGGCTGGTGACGCCCGACGAGCTGCCCGACCTGGCGACGGGCCTGCGCATCCGCTGCCTGTGGAACGACGTCGTGATGCAGGACAGCAACACGAACCAGCTGATCTTCCCGGTCGACTTCCTGATCGCCTACGTCAGCCGCCACATGACGCTGCTGCCGGGCGACATCATCACCACCGGCACGCCGGGCGGCGTGGGCGTGTTCCGCGACCCGCCCGTGTTCCTCAAGCCGGGCGACACGGTCACCGTCGAGATCGAGGGCATCGGCCGGCTGGTGAACCCGGTGCGCCGCTGGACGCCCGCCGGCTGACCGCGCCGCGACCTTGCATCCTGCCCGCAGCGGGCGCCGCGCCAACGGGTTCGGCGCCCGCGGCCTTTTCCGCCGGGCGGTTTTCCACAGCGCTAAGTCGTTGCGTACGATGGATATTCCCGCAAGGGCGGGAATCGCCCCATCGCTCCCGGGCGCGGTGGAATGTTCCTTGCCGTTCCCCGTCCACAAGGCCGGATCTCACGCATCATGCATGGTCACCAGAGCCTCGGGAGAACAGCACACCATGGATCGCCAGCGCATCCCCGGAGAAGCCCGCCCCATGGCGGCCAGCCTCAGTTTCGCCGCGATGGGCTCGCTGATGCAGCACATGCCCAACTACACGCGGTACACATCGCACGCCCACGCCGTGTCCGCCGAGCGCGTCTACCGGAGGGCGATGGGCACGCGGCTGAAGGAGTGCGGCGACCGGCTGCTGGCCGTGGTCGAGAAGAAGTCGCAGGTCATGAGCTCGGACATGGAGCAGGTGATCGACGTGCTGGTCGATCGCATCGGCGACATCTTCCGGCGCCTCGACCGCGAGGGCGTCGTCACGCTGGTGGGCCACTCGGCGCGGACGATCGCCGAGATCGAATACATCGACTCGCAGATGGTGCAGCTGATCGAGCAGTCGCTGGCGCTGGTGAACAACCTGGGCACCGGCGTCCCGGCCTCGGACTGGTTCAAGTCCGACGCGCAGAAGCTGGTGCGCGGCCTGGTCGAGTTCGGCAAGCTGACCGAGGAACGCAACTACCTGCTCGGCCTCGGCTGGGAATCCGAGTTCCAGAACCGCGGACGGAAAGCGTCTTGAGCGCCGGCGACCGGCAGGCAGGCCCGCCCGCGGCCGACCTGTACGGCGCCGGCGCCCCCCCTTGCCCGGTCGAGACGCCCCTGGCCTGGTCGGTGAACGATGCCGACGGCTGGCTGCAGGGGCCTCTCGACCTGGCGTACCTCGGTGGCCATCCGCTGTCGCTGACGCTGCGCCCCGGACAGGCGGCGCTGCTGGTGGACGACCTGCGCGTGCTGGCCGGCTACGGCGCCGGCACGCACGACGTGGCCACCGACGGCGAAGGCGCGCAGCGCCTGCTCTTCTTTGCGGCCGGGCCGGGACCGGACCTGCGCTGGTCAGCCGAGTGCCCGTTGCGCGTGGCCGACGCCCGGCTGCCCCTGGTGGGCTCCGTCGGCCTGGACATCGCCGACCCGGTGCGGTTCTTCGAGACCTTCCTGGCCGGCGGCGGCGCGCTGGACCCGGCCTTCGTGCTGGTGCTGGCCGGCCGCCTGGTACAGGACGCGATCGCCGGCCACGGCGGAGACCGTGCGCCGACCGCCTCGGACCTGGGCGACGCGCTGGCGCCCTGCGGTCTGGCGTGCCGCCGGGTGGCCCTGCAGGCGACCGCGAAGCCGGCACGCGCCGATGTCGCCGTCGGGGCGCCCGCGCCGGTCCACTCCTGACCCCCTGCTCTGGACAATCCCGGCCGTTGCGGCGACATTGACCGTCATGCCGCAGCCTTGCCGACGGTCACTGCAACCGGGATGTGTCGTGCCCATGCCCAACGCGTCGTCGTCGTTCCGCCGCTTCCTGCCCGCCCTGCTGCTCGCGCTGGCAACCGTCCTGGCGGACGGCTCCGCCCACGCGCTGCCCGCGGCGCGCGGCCGCATCGGCCGCATCACGTTCACCGGCAACGACCACACGAAGGAACTGGCCATCCGCCGCGTCATGGGCCTGGCCGAGGGCGACTCGCTGGACGCCGACCGCCTGGACGCCGCCTGGGATGCGCTGGAGGACTGTGGCTGGTTCCGCTTCGTGGACCTGGGCACCGAGCGCGAGGCCGACGGCAGGCTGGCGCTGACCGTCGAGGTTGCCGAGGACATCACGACCTACTACGGGCCGCTGGTGCGCTACAACCGCCGGCACAACTACCAGCTGGGCGGCTGGCTCGAGGAGCGCAACCTGGGCGGCACGGGCCAGCTGCTGCGCTTCGAGGTCTCGGCGTGGCGCCTGCAGTCGGCCGGCGCCGAGTGGCGCGTGCCCTGGCTGGCGGGCGTGCGCGGGCTCGAGGGCACGCTGTCGGTGCAGGGCGAGCAGGCCGACTTCGTGTTCCGCCCCACGCGCTACCGCAAGTGGGACGCCGGCCTGTCGTCGCGCTGGACGTTCGCCGGCCCGGTGTTCGTGCAGGGCGGCGCGCGCCACGGCAACTTCGCGCAGCGCGACGCCTACGTCGCCACCTCGCCGGCGCGCGGCAGCACGCCCGGCGGCGTCGCCACGACGTATGCGCCCGGCGACGAGGACCACTGGCGCCTGTCGCTGGGCGCGGGCCTCGACACGCGCGACAACCCGTACTACCCGCACCGCGGCGTCAGCCTGCTGCTCGAGTCCGCATGGTGGTCGAGCAACGGCTTCGCCGGTTACCGCGAGGTGACCGGCGACGCGCGGGCCTTCGTGCCGCTGCCGGCCGGCAGGCACTTGCTGGCGCTGCGCGCGTGGGGCCGGCGCGTGGGCGGACCCGTGCCGCTGGACAACATGCTGTTCCTGGGCGGCCCCGAGACGATCCGCGGCGCGGGCTTCGGCTCGCTGGAGGGCGAGGAGGGCTGGCTGCTGACGGCCGAGTACCGCCTGCCGCTGGTGATGGTG
Source organism: uncultured bacterium (assembly GCA_903847545.1). Classification (GTDB taxonomy): domain Bacteria; phylum Krumholzibacteriota; class Krumholzibacteriia; order LZORAL124-64-63; family LZORAL124-64-63; genus CAINDZ01. Next base: position 5,038 of record CAINDZ010000659.1, read on the forward strand.
CCGATCGCGCCGGGCGGCGAGTCGGTGGGCCTGGGCCTGCACGCGTTCGTCGACGGCGGCCAGGCCTGGTTCGACGGCGCGACCGCGGGCGACCCCGTGGTGACCTGCGGCGCGGGCGCGCACCTGAGCCTCGACACCTGGCAGTTGCGCTTCGAGGCCGCGCGCAACGAGGATCACAAGTGGTTCTTCAGCTTCGGGGACCGCTTCACGTTCTAGGCGCGTCGTCCACCAGGCCGAACGGCGAGGGCCGGCGCTCCAGGAACGCCGCCTGGGCCGCCGCGAAGTCGCTCGAGTGGCGCGCCGCATGGCGCAGCGTCGCGATCTCGGCCAGCGCCGCCGGCGGCAGCGACTCGGTCTCCTCGAGCAGGTGCAGCACGCGCCGCGTGCCCCGCAGCGCCTGCGGCCCGCCGCGCGAGATGCTCGTCATGAGCGCGTTCGCCGTCGCCTCCAGGTCGGCGGGCGGCGTCACGCGGCAGAAGAACCCTGCGGCCAGCGCCCGCTCCGCCGTGATGGCCTCCCCCGTCAGCAGCATCTCGCGCGCCAGCGCCGGGCCGAACGCGCGCAGCAGGCGCCGTAGTCCCGTGTGGCTGTAGACCAGGCCCAGGCGCACGGGCGGCAGGCCCACGCGCGCGCCTTCCACGCCGAGGCGCAGGTCCGTGCA
>CAINDZ010000660.1 GCA_903847545.1 uncultured bacterium
ACGCTGAACTTCTTGAATCCCGCGTCGCCCAGCCAGGCCTCGAGGCCGTGGCGGGTAGGCCGCTGGAAGTCGTAGGGCTTCTCGTGCTCGCAATACGCAAAAGGCACCTGGATGTAGATGCGGCCGCCGGGCTGCAGCACGCGGTGGGCCTCGGCCAGGAAGGCCTCGGGACGGCGCACGTGCTCGAGCACCGAGGTGTTGATGACGCAGGCGATCGAGCCGTCCTTCAGCGGGATGTGCTCGTCGAGCGGGCTTACGAGGTCGTACTCGATGCCCTGCATGTTCTTGAACTCGATGCCCGCGGGATGCTCCTGCGACAGGTAGACGCACTCGTCGAAGAACGGGCGGAAGCGCTGGTGGCCGGCGCCGGCGTCGAGGATGGGGCGGCCCAGGCTGAACTGCTGCGCGCTGACCATGAAGTCGAAGGTCAGGCGCGCGACGATGCCCGTGCCCCAGCGCAGCTCCTTCGAGAAGTACTCCCACAGCGCGGCCGTGCGCGCCGGCATGCCCTCGTACGGATGGGTCGGGACGATTTTCGGCCCGGCGTGCAGCGGGGCAAAGGGCTCGGTCATCTGGGCATCCCCGATCGGGTTGGCGTGTGGGGGCGATTGTGCCACGGGGGCCGGGGAGCCGTCAACGCGGCGGGGCATCAGTTCGGCCTCGCCGCAAACGCAGGGGACGGCTATGTTCGTGCGGTCACCCTCCAGCAACACGGAAAGGCCCGGGAAGGCATGGCTGGCGAGCGTTTCTATGCGACGATCGGCGTCGGCGTCGAGCAACTGGTCGGCGCCGAACTGGAGGCGCTGGGCATCCCCGTCGCGCGCGTCGAGCCCGGCCGCGTCCGCTTCGAGGGCGGCCTGGACAGCGCCTACCGGGCGTTGATCCACCTGCGCTGCGCCTCGCGGGTCGTCCGCGAGCTGTACTTCTGCGAGATCGCGCGCGAGGAGGACATCTACGACGTCGTCCACTCGCTGGACTGGACGCGCTGGCTGACGCCCGAGATGACCCTCAAGGTGACGTTCAACGTGCACTCGTCGCTGCTGCGCAGCCCGCGCTTCGGCATGTACCGGATCAAGGACGCCGTCTGCGACCGCATGGTCGAGCTGGCGGGCGCGCGGCCGTCGGTCGACACCGACGAGGCCGACCTGCACATCAACTGCTACCTGGAGAACCGGCGCTTCTCGGTGGGGCTGGACGGCGCCGGGGCGCCGCTGCACATGCGCGGCTACCGCGTGGCGCAGCACGAAAGCCCGCTGCGCGAGCACCTGGCCGCGGCGATGGTGCTGCAGTCGCGGTGGGAACCGGGCGCGCCGCTGCACGACCCCTTCTGCGGTTCGGGCACCATCCTGACCGAGGCGGCGCTGATCGCCACGCGCACGCCGCCCACGCACCGGCGGGAGCGGTTCGCGTGCATGTCGTGGGCGGACTTCGACGAGGGCGTGTTCACCGCGCTGCGCGCCGAGGCCCAGGCCGCCATCCTGCCGGCCGACGGGCTGCGCATCAGCGGCGCCGACGTGTCGGACAAGTGGCTGGCGGTGGCGCGCGCCAACGTGGCCTCGGCCGGGTTCGCCGACGTCATCCGGCTGGAGCAGCGCGACGTGGCGGGCATGGCGCTGGAGCCGGGCTCGTGGGTCGTGACCAACCCGCCCTACGGCGTGCGCGTGGGCGACGAGGCGAAGTACCTGCCGGCGTGGCAGGCGTTCAAGGACCGGCTGCTGGAGCACCCCGGCACCAGCGTTGCCGTGCTGGGCGCGGCCGAGACGGTCGAGAAGGGCCTGCGCCTGCGGCCGTTCAAGCGCAACCGGATGAACAACGGCTCCATCCCCTGCGTGCTGGCGCAGTACCGGATCGGGGAGCGGAACGGACAGTGATCCTCTGGGAGTTAACTAAAGCATTGGCAATGCGTTGAGTTTCTGCCCGTTGATGAAAACATAATCTCAATCACCCCGAACCGTGCTATGCTCCCCCTGTTGCCGGGCGCCCATCCCGTCCCACGCAGCACCCACCTCGCCTTTCCGGCACTGCCATTCCCAGGGGGAGGGAACAGCATGAGCCTTCAAGGCCATTGCCTGCACCTGCGTTCGCTGGGCACGCTCGTCGTGCTGCTGCTGGCCACCATGACGGCGCGCGACGCGCATGCGTGGAAGCCCAAGCACCACATCTACACCGGCAACCAGGCGATCGCGGAGATCATGGCCGGCGCCGACTCGGTCACGGTCGACGGGCGCCGGTACGCGGTCTTGCCCGAGATCGCGCAGGCGCTGCGCAACCACCCCGCCGCCTACCGCGCCGGCTGCATCGGGCCCGACGGGTTCCCCGACCTGACGTTCGGCCAGATGATCGTGCACCCGGACTGGAAGGAAGCCGGCGGCACGTACACGCACGAGTGGCTGAACCACATGCACAACGTCGCGTGGACCTACTACAACACGCACGGCGGCAACGACGACGGGCAACGCGCGCTGGCGTTCATGTACGGGTTCCTCACCCACGCCGGCGGCGATCTGTGGGGACACACGCTGATCAACAGCTTCGCGGGCGGCTCGTGGCCCGAGATCCCCGACGGCGACCTGCGCATCGCGGTGCGGCACATCATCGTCGAGGAGTACATCTCCAAGCGCGTGCCCGTGACCGACATGACCATCGACGTGCCGACCGACTTCATCTACCAGATGTTTGTCGTCAACCGGACCACCTATGCGATGGCGCGCAACGCCTCCATCTCGGGCTATTTCGGCATCCCCTACTTCGTCGGGCTGCGCGACCGCCTGGTGGCGACGCGCAACGGGCTCGACTGCGGCTGGTGGCCGTGGCAGTGGTTCGACTGCATCGAGGCGGCGTACATCAACGCCTGGATCGACGACATCGACACGGGCCTGAAGGCCTGGCCCGGGCGCATGGCCGAGATCGGGCGGCACCTGTTCGTCGACGAGTCGGACCGGCACATGGATGCCGCGAAGAAGGACTTCCAGGCCTTCGCCTACGACCACCTGCTGTCGATGTACGGCGCGCCCGACTTCATCGGCGGCATCCTGTCGGGCTTCGACTCGATCACCCAGTGGGTCGAGGGACTGCTTTCCATCAACATCCCCACCATCGGCGACCTGCTGGTCTACTTCATCGAGTCGGCGTACGGGGTCGACTTCGACGAGCTGAAGGACTACTTCACGAACCCGGTGAACTACATCAACACGGAGCCGCTGTTCGCGCCGGACACGTCGGCGCGACTGAATGCGCTGATGCACTCGAGCGGACGCTACTTCGACAGCGAGTTGTTCGCGGCCAACGCCAACACGATCACGATGGGCCGGATGATCCTGCTGGCGCCCGACCAGATGAACCGGATGCTGCGCGACCACGGCGTGGGACCGCTGTACGGCGGCGAGAACGACGCCGTGCCCGCGGGGATGCGCGACAACGTGATGCTGGGCTGGATCCGCAGTCTGGACGGCGACCACCAGTGGCGGCGCACGCCGTACGGCAACCCGACGCTGCGGCACAGCGAGGGCATCCCCCTG
>CAINDZ010000661.1 GCA_903847545.1 uncultured bacterium
GCAGCGCCCAGTAGAACGTCGTGTCCTGGAACGACACGATCATGTCGTACGTCGACATCAGTCGCGCACCCCCTGTGCCGCGGCCAGCACCTTGCGCCCCTCGGCGTCGACGCTGACCACGACCACCTTGGCCGACTTCAGCGCGACCGCATCCGTCCCGGCCAGGGGACGGCCGATGTGGTCCGTTGTCAGGGCTTCCGAGACCGGGGGCGGCGAGCCGCGCCGCCGGTTGCGGGCCGCCAGTCGCTTGTTGTGCGCCACCCAGGCCATGGTGCCCAGCAGGCCCAGCAACGACACCAGCAACAGCAGGCCGACCGCGCGCAGCGACCCGGCGCTGACCTGGCGCTGCATGACCAGGTACCAGTACCAGCCGAAGAGGATCCACATCAGGATCGACGCCACCAGGTGGAACGCATGGCGCATGTTCGGGACCCGCCTTCCGCGCGGGAACGGGGCTCCCGCGGCGGCGCGCGCCCCGAGCCGGTTGACCCGGTTCGGCGCGCGGCTTACACTGTCCTGTCCGGTGGGAAGCCCTCCGCGGGCAACCCTCTGTCAATATTGTTCTTCGGCCGAATCCCGGCCGGTTGAACGAAAATCAACACCAGTTCCAGCGGGGGCCGGCCTTGAAAGCACGGGACATTCGCGCGCGTTTTCTCTCTTTTTTCGCCGAACGCGGGCACACGGTCGTGGCCTCGTCGTCGCTGGTCCCCCACGATGACCCGACGCTGAAATTCACCAACGCGGGCATGAACCAGTTCAAGGCCGTCTTCCTGGGCCTCGAGAAGCGCGACTACGTCCGGGCCGCCTCCTGCCAGAAGTGCATGCGCGTGTCGGGCAAGCACAATGACCTCGAGGAGGTCGGCAAGGACGCCCGGCACCACACCTTCTTCGAGATGCTGGGCAACTGGTCGTTCGGCGACTACTACAAGCGCGACTCCATCGTCTGGGGCTGGGAGTTCCTGACCGGCGTCATGGGCCTGGACAAGTCCCGACTGTGGGTCTCGGTATACAAGGATGACGACGAGAGCTTCGCCATCTGGCGCGACGAGGTCGGCCTGCCCCCCGAGCGCATCATCCGCCTCGGCGACCTGGCCAAGGGTGACGAGGAGAACTTCTGGTCGATGGCCGACACCGGCCCCTGCGGCCCGTGCACGGAGATCCACTACGACCAGGGCGAGGCCGCGAAGTGCGACCACCCGGCCGGCTGCTTCGTCGGCACGTGCAGCTGCGACCGCTGGCTCGAGCTGTGGAACCACGTCTTCATGGAGTTCGACCGCCAGCCCGACGGCACGCTGAACCCGCTGCCGATGAAGAGCGTCGACACCGGCATGGGCTTCGAGCGCCTGGTCACCGTCCTGCAGGGCAAGCAGAGCAACTACGAGACCGACATCTTCGCGCCGATGATCGACAAGATGGCGGAGATCTCCGGCAAGCGGGCCGAGGGCGAGGCCCGCATCTCGATGCAGGTGATCGCCGACCACGCCCGGGCCTGCGCCTTCACGGTGGCCGACGGCGCCATCCCCTCGAACACCGACCGCGGCTACGTCGTGCGCCGCATCCTGCGCCGCGCCGCGCGCCACGGCCACCTGCTTGGCGTCGAGGAGCCGTTCCTGTGGAAGGTGGCCGACGTCGTCATCGACGAGATGGGCGACGCCTACCCCGAGCTTAAGGAGCGCCGCGCGCGGGTGCTGGACGTCATCCGCAAGGAGGAGGAGCGCTTCATCCGCACGCTGCGGTCGGGCCTGCTCGTCTACGGCGACATCCGCGACCAGATGCGCGCCGGCGGCCGCACCGAGGTCAGCGGCGAGGAGGCCTTCAAGCTGCACGACACGTTCGGCTTCCCGGTCGACCTGACGGCCGTCGTCGCGGCCGAGGACGGGTTCGCCGTCGACCAGGCCGGTTTCGAGGCCTGCATGGAGCAGCAGCGCGCCAAGAGCGGCAGCGAGGCCGTGTTCCGCGAGGGCATGGGCGCGTGGCGCGCGCTGGACGGGCGCGACCTGGCCGGCTTCAAGGGCGTGTTCACGGGCTACGACGCCGTCGAGGGCGAGGGACGCGCGGTGGCGGTGCGGCCCGCCGGGCACGACGCCGAGGGCAATGACCTGGCGCACGTCGTCCTGGACCGCACGCCGTTCTACGCCGAGTCGGGCGGCCAGGTGGGCGACACCGGCACGCTCGAGCTGCTGCCGGCCGGCTCGCGGCTCGAGGTCATCGGCACCGTGCCGTCGGAGGAGGGCCCGGCCCTGGTCGTGCGCTGCGGCGCCGACGAGCTGGCCGACGCCCTGGCCGGCGCGACGGCCGTGCGGCAGCGCGTCGACGCCGGCGCCCGGCTGGCGACCATGCGGCACCACACGGCCACCCACCTCCTTCACGCCGCGCTGCGGCAGGTGCTGGGCGACCACGTCGAGCAGGCCGGCAGCGTCGTCGACCCGCACCGCCTGCGCTTCGACTTCCGCCACGACCAGGCGGTCAAGCCGGACGAGCTGGCCCGCGTCGAGCGCATCGTGCAGGCCCGCGTGCTGGACAACCGCCCGGTCATCCGGCACCAGGACATGGCCATCGACGACGCGCGGGCCCGCGGCGCCATGGCGCTGTTCGGCGAGAAGTACGGCGACCGCGTGCGCGTCATCGAGATCCACGACGGCGCGCAGCCGGTGCCCGGCGCAGCGGCCGATGCCGGCGGCCTGTTCTCGCTCGAGCTGTGCGGCGGCACGCACTGCCTGGCGACCGGCGACATCGGCGCCTTCCGCATCACCAGCGAGGGCAGCGTCTCGGCCGGCGTGCGCCGCATCGAGGCCGTGGCCGGCGACGTCGCGCAGGCGCTGATCCGCGCCGAGCACGACGAACTGCGCCGCCTCGGCGGACTGCTGCGGGCCGACGGCGGCGACTACGCGGCGCAGGTCGCGGCCCTGCTGGCCGAGCAGAAGCAGCTGCGCAGGGAACTGGCCGGCTTCAAGCAGGACTCGGCGCGGGCGGGCCTGGACGACGCGCTGGCCAACCCGGCGCCGGTCGCCGGACTGAAGCTGGTCTGCGCGATGGTGGCCGTCGACGACAAGGACGCCTTCATGAAGCTCGCCGACCACGCTCGCGACCGCCTGGGCGCGGCCGGCGTCGTGGTGCTGGGTGCCGACCTCGACGGCAAGCCGACGGTGCTGGTCACGGTCACGACCGACCTCGTGGACAGCGGTCGCCTGCACGCAGGCAACCTGGTCAAGGCGATGGCGGCGTCGGTCGGCGGCAAGGGCGGCGGCCGGCCGAACCTGGCGCAGGCCGGCCTGCCGGACGCCGACGGCCTGCAGCGCGTGCTGGCGGGCGCTCCCCATGCCGTGGCGGGGC
>CAINDZ010000662.1 GCA_903847545.1 uncultured bacterium
CCGAAGCTCGCGCGCCGCGAGCTGCCGCCGCGCTACCGCCTGGCCTACGGCGCCATGGATGCGGCGACCCGCTTCTTCGGGATGGTCGAGTACGGCAACGACGGCCTGCCGATCCCGCGCGGCTGCATCGTCTCGGTCAACCACATCAGCCTGTGGGACCCGCCGCTGGTGGCCGGCACGTTCCGCCGCGGCCCCATCCACACACTGGCCAAGGCCGAGCTCTTCAAGCCCGACTGGCTGGGCGGCCGCTTCTTCCGCTGGCTGGACGCCATTCCCATCCGCCGCAAGGGCTACGACCGGAACGCGTTCCGCGAGGCCGCCTCGCGCCTGGCCGCGGGCGGCAACCTGCTCATCTTCCCCGAGGGCACGCGCCAGGCGATCGGCGAGCTGGGCCAGGTGCGCAGCGGCCTCGGCATCCTCGTGCAGGAGACGCGCGCGCCGGTGCTGCCCATCTTCCTGCGGGGCGCCTACGGCAAGCGCATCGGCGGCTCGACCGACTCGCCGATGGAGGTCCACCGCGGCCCGCTGCTGCGCTGGCACGGCCTGGACGACCTGCTCAAGGTGGTCGACCGGCGCGTCGCCTCGGACCGCATCGGGGCGCTGTGCAGCGCCGCCTGGGGCGAACTGCAGGCGCGCAGCCTGTCCGAGCGGCCGTTCACGCCCTTCGAAAAGGCGTTGCGGGAGAAGCAGTTGCGCTATTTCGCGACCCGCCAGGCCAAGCTCTTCGGGAATTGACCCGCGCCCCGGTCTTCCTTGCCTTCCTGACCCGCTAAGTGTATATTTTCCGATCCGCCGGACCAGTCGGTCCGGTGTGTCCATCTGTCACCAGGAGGCAACCGTTCATGTCTTTCAACCCCGCTTCCGATTCCGACGGCCCCCGTCGGTCGGCGGGCCATTCCTCTTACCGTCCGCGCGGCGGCAAGGGAAGCCTGAACCACGATGACGACCAGGACGACAGCGGCGGCGGCGACGAGTTCCGCACGCCTGCAGCGCCCAAGCTCAGCACGGAGTACAACGAAGGCTCCATCGTCAATCTGGACTACCACGGCGACGACGGTCATTTCGATGAACTGTCCGGCGCCGACATGCTCGCGCTGATCAACAGCTACGAAGAGACCCTGACGGACATCCAGGAGGGCCAGATCCTCAAGGGCACCGTCATCGAGGTCCGCGAGAACGAAGTCCTGATGGACATCGGTTTCAAGAGCGAGGGCGTCATCAACCGGGACGAGTTCGGCTCGGCTCCCATCAAGCGCGGCGACGAGTTCGACGTGTTCCTCGAGAAGCTCGAGAACCAGGACGGCCTGGTCGCTCTCTCGAAGGAGCGCGCGGACTTCCTCAAGGTCTGGGACAAGATCAAGGTCGCGCACGAGGCCGGCGAAGTCGTCACCGGCCTGGTCGATCGCCGCATCAAGGGCGGCCTCGTGGTCAAGCTCTGGGGTGTCGACACGTTCCTGCCGGGCAGCCAGGTGGCCCTGCGCCAGGTCCCGAACCTGGAGGACATGATCGGCGAAGAGATCCAGTGCCGGATCATCAAGAAGAACAAGCGCCGCCGGAACGTGGTGGTCAGCCGCCGCATCGTTCTCGAGCAGGAGCGCGAGTCGAAGAAGAAGAACCTGATCTCCGAGCTGCAGAAGGGCCAGGTCCGCAAGGGCGTCGTCAAGAACATCACCGACTTCGGTGCGTTCGTCGACCTCGGCGGCATCGACGGCCTGCTGCACATCACCGACCTCAGCTGGGGCCGCGTCAACCACCCCAGCGAAGTCGTGGCCATCGGCCAGGAGATCGAGGTCAAGGTCCTGGACTTCGAGCAGGAGCGCGAGCGCATCAGCCTCGGCCTCAAGCAGCTGCAGTCCTACCCGTGGGACCACGTGGAAGAGCGGTACCCGGAGCAGGCCATCGTGCGCGGCCGCGTGGTGAGCATCACCAACTACGGCGCGTTCGTCGAGCTGGAGAAGGGCGTCGAGGGCCTCATCCACATCAGTGAGATGAGCTGGACGCGCCACATCAAGCACCCGTCGAAGGTCGTCTCGATCGGCGACGAGGTCGACGTGATGGTGCTGAAGACCGACAAGGCGAACGAGAAGATCAGCCTGGGCCTCAAGCAGTGCGAGAGCGACCCCTGGCTGACCCTGATCGAGCGCTACCCGGTCGGCTCGGCCATCGAGGGCAAGGTCCGCAACCTGACCGACTTCGGCGCCTTCGTCGAGGTCGAGGAGGGCATCGACGGCCTGGTCCACATTTCGGACATGAGCTGGACGCGTCGCGTGCGTCACCCGAAGGAGCTGCTCAAGCGCGGCGACTCGGTGCGCGTGCAGATCCTGGACATCGACACGTCCAAGCGCCGCATCAGCCTGGGCATCAAGCAGCTGCAGGACAACCCCTGGCCGGACCTGGCCGACCGCTTCCCGGTCGGGCACAACGTCAACGGGACCGTCAGCCGCATGCTCGACCACGGCGCCATCATCGAGATGGGCGACGACCTCGAGGGCTTCGTGCCGCTGGGTCACCTCGGCATCCCGAAGCTGGACAAGCCGCAGTACTACTTCCGCGAGGGCGAGGCCTGCGAGCTGAAGGTCATCAAGATGGACGTCGAGAACCGGCGGATCGTGCTGTCGATCGCCGAGCGCCTGAAGGAGAACGGCGGCGAAGCCGTCGAGGCGTTCGTCGCGGCGCACCCGCGGCTCGAGGACGTCGTGGCTGCCGAAGAGGCGGCGGCGGCGGCCGGCGAGCTGCCGGAGAAGTCCGCGGTCGACGACGACTATGCCGACGAGGTCGACTACCCCGCGCCGGGCAACTAGGCCGGCCGGGACGACCACGCACAATCGATGCGGCCGGAATTCCCGGTCGCCCGCCGGAGGGGCGGGGTCCAGGCCCCGCCCCTCCTTGGTTTCCAGGGGCAGCGACGTCGGCGTCCGGGCCGGCGCGGCTGCGGCAAGGACGGCATGCAGGCACCGCTGCAGGAACTGCGCACGATGACGCCCGGCGCCGCCACGACCGCGGAGGCCGCCGCGTCGTGCGCGCCCGTGCCCGGCCTTCTGCGCGTCGCCTTCCACACCCTCGGCTGCCGCCTCAACCAGTACGACACCGAGAGCATCCGCCTGCG